>CAZMJQ010000455.1:0-12382 GCA_964566475.1 uncultured Propylenella sp.
ACGAAGGCGTCGACCTTGCCGCCCGTCTGCTCCCAGATCTCCGGGCCGGTCGATTCGATGTGCGCTTGGCGGTTGGCGACGTTGTCGAACTGATTGGCCCAGACGGCGCCGCCTGACCCGGTTTCAGCAAGCTTCTCAGCGATTCTCCCGGATATCTTCACGTAGTTGTTCGGGTTGCGGTAGGGAACGGCCGGAACCTGGATGAGCGTTGCGCCTCCGAGCCTGAGCGCCAGTTTCTTCTCCTCCGACTGCGTCTCGGGGATGACGATGACGCATTCGTAGCCGCACGCCTTGGCGACGAGGGCGAGGCCGATGCCGGTATTGCCGGCGGTCCCCTCTACGATCGTGCCGCCGGGCTTCAGCGCTCCGGCTTTCTCGGCAGCGCGCACGATCCACAGCGCGGCGCGGTCCTTCACGGACTGGCCGGGATTGAGGAACTCGGCCTTGCCGAGGATCTCGCAGCCGGTGGCTTCCGACGCCCGGCGCAGGCGGATGAGCGGCGTGTTCCCGATGAGGTCGATGACGGAGTTCGTAACGGGCATTCCAAGGGTCCCTGATTGCGGGCGGGAAGCTATGCCCGAGAGCAGGGCGGGGCAAGGGAAGCGATGCTCAGATCGTGCCGACGTCTGAAATCTGACCGGCAGACCAGCGCATCACGTACCGGGTCTCCTCCTCGGATTCGATAGCGAATCCAAACCGCTCATACAGGCGTCGGGCGGGGTTGTCCTTGAACACGCCGAGCCTTACGGGCTTCGCCTTTGTCCGCCAGGCGCCGGTCAGCTGTGTCAGCACGACCGACCCCACGCCCCTATTTTGGAAGCGCGGGAGGATGAACAACTGGCTGAGATAGATGTGGTTGTCGTCCTCTAGAACCTTCAGCCATCCGATCTGCTCGCCCTTCATCAGAAGAACGGATGCGCCGTCCGGGCTGAAATACGATCTGAACCTGGCCGCCTGATAATCCGCATCCCAACCAAATAGCCGCTGAATGTGCGGCCCCAGCGCCTCGTGATGAGCCTTCCGCGCAAACTCGAAATCATCCGCCGTGGCGGGCCGGAGTGCTATCTGCAGGCAGCGATTATCCCTCATGCAGCGTTGGCGCTTCCTTCATATGGGCGCGGCGCGTGGCGTTCCCCGGGGCACCTCGCTTCCCAAGTCACCGGCCGAATGCGCCGGTGAAAAGGCGGCGCGCCTGGTTGACGAAGGCCTCGCGTGGGCTCGGCGTCCCCGACAGCGCGTTGAGCTCCGCCTGCCGCTTCGCCAGCACGTCGGCGAACCTGTCCACCAGCTCCGGGGCCTTGGCGAAGACGCGCTCGAGCGACCACTTGGTGATCTCGATCGCATTGACGTTGGAGACGGCGGAGACGGTGGCCGTGCGCCGGTCGCCGGTGAAGAGCGACATCTCGCCGACCACGTCGCCCGGGCCGAGCGTCGCGACGGTCTGCTCGCGCCCGTGCTCGTCGACGAAGTTTACGCTGACCGCGCCCTCCACGAGGACGAACATGGAGCCGCCGAAGCTCCCCTGGCTCATCAGCCGCGTATCGGCGCGGAAGAAGGCCGTGCGGCTCTGCTTGGCGAGGAAGTCCAGCTGCTCCGCGTCGAGCGTGTCGGCGAAGAGCGGGACGCCGGAGAGGGTTGCGCGCGCGTCCAACGGTCCCGTCCCTCAGGGCCGCATCGCGCCGTTGGCGAAGACGAAGACGGCGTAGAGCGAGGTGGTCGCGGTGATGAAGAGCCGGTTGCGGCGAGGACCGCCGAAGGCGACGTTGGAGACGACCTCCGGCACCTTGATGCGTCCGAGCAGCCTACCCTTCGGGTCGTAGCAGTTCACGCCGCGCCCGGCGCTCGTCCAGATGTTGCCGTCGGTGTCGAGGCGGAAACCATCGTAGATCCCGTCGTCGATCTCGGCGAAGAGGCTGCCCTTGCCGACCTGCTTGCCGCCGCGCTTCACGGGGTAGGAATAGATGGCGCGCGGACAGCCCGGGTCGTGCGAGGCGCCGGTGTCCACGACGTAGAGCGTCGACTCGTCGATCGAGAAGGCGATGCCGTTCGGCTTCTGCAGGTCCGTAACGACCGGCTCGATGCTGTTCTTCCGAGCCGGGTCGACGCGGTAGACGTAGCAGCCGTCCTGCTCGTGCGGGCTCTTGTGGCCCTCGTAGTCGCTGAGGATGCCGTAGTCCGGGTCGGTGAACCAGATCGTGCCGTCGGACTTCACCACCACGTCGTTGGGGGAGTTCAGCCGCTTGCCCTTGTACGAATCGGCGATGATCGTGATCGACCCGTCGTGCTCCGTGCGCGTGACGCGGCGGCCATGCTCGCATGTGACGAGCCGACCTTCGCGGTCGCGCGTGTTGCCGTTGGAGAAGTTGGACGCCTTTCGGAAGACGCCCACGCCGACGCCGTCGACCCACTGGAGCATCCGCTCGTTCGGGATGTCGCTCCAGATCAGCGCGTTGCGGTCGCCGAACCAGACCGGGCCCTCGGCCCAGCGGCACCCGTCGTAGAGCCGCTCCAGGCGGGCCGTGCTCTGGATCATGCCGGCGAAGCGGCTGTCGACCACATCGTATTCGAGCTCGTAGACAGTCATATCCCCCCTCCTGCACGTATCGTTAGACGGGATTGCTAACGCAGCAGCCCGCCCGCGCCAAGCGCGCGCTAGGCGGTTCCCGCTCCCGCGTCCGGAAAAGTCGCACTGAATTTCGGCCTCGCCCCGGTTACGCGGCTGCTTCAGATAAAGGTGCATCGCCCGCCCGGACGGGCTTGGCAAAGAAATAATACTACGGATACTGTGCTTCCGTTGGTATGGAAGAACGCGCAGCGGCGAGCCCCGGACGGGGCACCGGGAACTGTCGCGCAATAACGGGAGGAATGCATGTTTCGCAGGAGAGCAGCTTCAACGCTGTTTGCCGCCTCAATGGCGTTCGTGGCCGGACCGGCGCTTGCCGAGCCGGCCGTTGTGGAGGGACCGGGTCATCTGCCGGAGTGCTTCGCGCCCTGGGCAGCCGAGACGCCCTATTTCCAATGGGAGGCGCGCGAGGGCCCGTACAGGATCGCCGTGGTCAACGGCTTCGTCGGCAACATCTGGCGCATCCAGATGATCAAGACGGCGAAGGCCTTCGTCGAGCAGCCGGAGATCGCCGAGCACATCGCGGAGTTCAAGGTCGTGTCGACCGGCACCGACGCGGCAGCGCAGCTCGGCGCCATCGAGGACTTCATCAACCAGGGCTACCACGCGATCGTCACCATCGCGGTGAGCCCAACGGGCTTCGACCGGGTGATCCGCCTCGCCAACCGCAATGACGTGGTCCTGGTGCCGTTCGACAACATCCTCGATACGCAGGACGTCATGATGGTCAACGAGGACCAGTTCGAGATGGGCGTCATGTCCGCGAACTTCCTCATCGAGCACATCGGCAATTCCGGCAAGATCCTCGAGGTGCGCGGCCTGCCGGGCAACTCGGTGGATCGCGACCGCCACGAGGGCTTCCGCTCCGTCATGGAGGCGGACGGCAACGACTTCGAGATCGTCGAGGTGGTCGGCAACTGGGCGCCCGGCGACTCGCAGAAGGTGACCGCCGACGCGATCGCCGTGCATGGCGAGTTCGACGCGGTGTTCAGCCAGGGCGGCACCAATGGCACCGTGCAGGCGATGATCGATGCCGGCCACCCGTTCGTGCCGATAGCCGGCGAGGCGGAGAACGGCTTCCGCAAGCAGATCGCCGAGCACTCGGATGAGGGCCTGGTCGGCCTGAGCTACGGGCAGTCCCCCGGTCTGGTGGCGATCTCCATCAAGGCCGCGATCGAGGCGCTGCAGGGCAACGTCATGCCGCAGCTCATCTCGGTGCCGATCCCGGTCGTCACGCACGAGACCGTCGAGGACGGCGTGAACTTCTGGTCGGACCTTCCGGACGACTTCTTCACGCCCAACGAGTTCCCGCCCTGCGAGGTGAACATCACCGCGCCGGAGATCATGGCGGAGTCCGAAGCCGACGTGCAGTGACCGGCGAAGCGCGGCGCGGAGCTCCGCGCCGCGGCTGACGATTTGCCGCCGGGCGCGCCATTCCGTGCGTCCGGCGGACACTTCTCTCCTCATTGACCGACCGGGGGCCCCGCGCATGTCTGACGCCGCGCCGATTGCGGCTGCGAACACGGCCCACGCCGCCTATCTCAGCATGCGCGGCATCAGCAAGTCATACGGCGGCGTCCATGCGCTGACCGACGTCGACTTCTCCTGCAGGCTCGGCTCCATCCACGCCGTGCTCGGGGAGAATGGCGCGGGCAAGTCGACGCTCATCAAGATCATTTCCGGGGTCGTGCAGCCCGACACCGGCGCGATGGAGCTGGAAGGGCGGCCGGTGCGGCTTGCCACGCCGCTCGAGGCCAACGCGGCGGGAATCGTCTGCATCTTCCAGGAATTGTCGCTGATGCCCGACCTTTCGGTCGCGGACAACATCTGCATCACCAGCCCGCCGCGGAACCGGATCGGGCTAATCGACGTGCGCGCGCAGCGCCGCCGGGCGGAGGCGCTCCTGGCGCGCGTCGGCTGCGAGGACATCGACCCGCGCGAGCGCGTCCGCAACCTGCCGCTATCGCGCCGCCAGATGGTGGAGATCGCCAAGGCGCTGGGGCGCGATCCGAAGCTCCTGATCCTCGACGAGGCGACGTCGGCGCTGACCAGCTCGGACGTCGAGAAGGTCTACTCCATCCTGCATCGGCTGAGGGACGAAGGGCTGGCGCTCCTCTACATCTCGCATCGCATGCACGAGATAAAGGCGCTCGCCGACACCTGCTCGGTCTTCCGCAACGGCCGCCACATCGAGACCTTCGAGAAGGGCGCTCACACCGACGAGGAGATCGTGCAGTTGATGATCGGCCGCGACTGGCGGCACGTCTATCCGCCGAAGCCGGAGCGCGCGGCACCGTCGGAACCGGTGCTCGAGGTCCGCAGTCTGGGCTGGCCGCCCGTCCTGAAGGATATCTCCCTGACGGTCGGGCGCGGCGAGATCGTCGGGATCGGCGGGCTCGACGGGCAGGGCCAGCGGGAGCTGCTGCTCGCGCTGTTCGGTGTGCTACGCGGCGTGAGCGGCGAGATTCTGGTAGAAGGCAGGCGCGTCAGGATCGGCAGCCCGGCGACGGCGAAATCCGATCGCATCGGCATGGCGCTCATCCCGGAGGATCGCAAGACCGAGGGGCTGATGCTGCCGATGGGCGTCGCCGACAACATCTCCATGGCGGCGCTCTCCAAGCTGACGCGTGGCCTCGTCATCGACCGTTCCGCGGAGGCGGAGAAGATCCGTGAGATCGTGGAGAGCATGCGCATCAAGGTCGGGGATCTCGCCGCGCCAGTAGCAACGCTCTCCGGCGGCAACCAGCAGAAGGTGGTGATCGCCAAGTGGCTCCTGACGGGCGCCCGCATCGTGCTCCTGAACGATCCCACGCGCGGCATCGATGTCGGCACGAAACAGGAGATGTACCAGCTCCTGCGGACGCTGGCCGACCAGGACACGGCGATCCTCTTCTATACGACCGACTATGACGAGCTGATCGGCTGCTGCGACCGCGTGCTGATCCTTTACGGAGGCGAGATCATACGGGAGCTGAAGGGCGCCGAGATCACCGAGACGAACATCGTCGCAAGCTCGCTCAACCTCCCCGTCGAGATGGGCGCCGTGCCGGCAGAAGAAGCGGTCCCGGCATGAAGACGCTCCGCCTTTTCGTCACACAGAACCTCGGCCTCCTTCTGGCGGTCGCGATGTTCGTCCTTCTCTATTCGATCTACGTCTCGATGCACCCCAATTTCGGGATGCGCGTCATCAATCAGAACGGCAACGAGACGCTTGCCCTGATTCTCGTGGGAATGGCGCAGACTATGGTCGTACTGATCGGCGGACTCGATCTATCGGTCGGCGCGCTGATGACGCTGGTCAACTGCTTCGGCTCCATCGTGATGGTCGGAAGCGCCGGCAACGTCGCGCTGGGCGTCGTCGCCTGCATGGCGCTCGGAGCGGCGTGCGGCTTCATGAACGGGGCGATCGTCGTCTACGGGCGCATCCAGCCGATCATCGCCACGCTGGCGACCGGCGCGATCTATCTGGGCATGGCGCTGCTTCTGCGGCCGACCCCGGGCGGAAACGTCGATGGCGATTTCGCCTGGGCGTTCACCAACGACATAAACGAGCTGGGCCTCACGTACGGGTGGTGGGAGGATCTCGGCTGGCTCGGGCTCATCCCGGTGCAGCCGATCATCCTCGCCCTCATCCTTCTTTTCGTGTGGATACCGTTCCGCCGGTCCGCCACCGGACGCGGCTGCTACGCGATCGGCTCCGCGGAAGGTGCGGCCTACATGTCCGGCGTCCAGATCGAGCGGAGCAAGCTGCTGGCGTTTACCATCGGCGGATTCTTCGCGGGCTGCGCGGGCATCTATCTGACGATGCAGATGGGGTCGGGCAACGCCGACGCGCCGCAGGCCGCCGAGTACACGCTACGCTCCATCGCGGCCGTCGTGATCGGCGGGACATCGCTCTATGGCGGCACAGGCGGGGTGATCGGCACGATCTTCGGCGCGCTCGTGCTCCGCGCGATAACGTTCATCTTCCGGGTGGTTCCGGAGAGTTCCGCGCTCGGCTTCGTCGCCAGCCCGCTGCTCCAGCCCTTCTTCGAGGGGATCATTCTGCTACTGGCGGTCAGCATCGGCGCCGCGCGCGTCTTCCGAGTCCGCAACCGCCTGTCGTTGTTCACCTGACGGGGCCGCAGCGATGTCATCCCGCATCAATATCGACACGCCGATCCTCATCGGCCTCGCCTCCATCGTGGTGATCCTTGCCGTGGGCACCACCTACACCCTCGTGACGCAGGGAACGGCGACGTTCCTCTCGCCCACCTACCTCCTGCAGCAGCTGCATTTCGGAGCGTTCCTCGGGATCACCGCCGCGGGAATGATGATGGTGATCCTGCTTGGCCACATCGACCTCTCCGTCCCGTGGACGCTGACGGCCGGCGCCATGCTCGCAACCAACATCGGCGGCCCGTTGGGCGATCTGACGTGTCTCGGCGTCGGTCTTGCCGTCGGACTCGTCAACGGCTTCGGTGTCGCCTTCCTCAGGGTGCCGTCGATGATCTTTACCCTCGGCGTCAACACCGTGCTGCTGGGGCTGATGGTGATGCTGACGGGCGGCCACGCGCCGCAGAGCGCCGCGACCGACCTGATGCTGTTCCTCGGCCGCGACCGCAGCTTCGGCGTCCTGCCGCACTCCGTCGTGGTGTGGGCGGCCGTGTCGCTGGTGCTCGTCTTTATCCTCACGCGCACGCCGCTCGGGCGCTACATGTATGCGATCGGGAACCAGGAGGGCGCCGCATACCTGTCGGGCGTGCGCACGCGCCTCGTGATCGTGGCCGCGTTCGTCATGTGCAGCATGTGCGCGGCGATCGCCGGACTGGCGCTCGCCGGCTATTCGGCGCGCGCCTACCAGGCAATGGGCGACCAGTACCTCCTGCCGTCGATCGCCGCGGTGGTCATCGGCGGGACGCATATTCTCGGCGGTCGCGGCCGCTATGCCGGAACGGTCGTCGGAGCGATGCTGATCGTGCTTCTGCAGAGCGTGCTTTCGATCATGCAGATGGAGGAGGGCTACCGCCAGATCATCTACGGCATGGTGATCATCGGCATGCTTCTGATCTACGGCCGCGGCCGGAAGGTGGAGAGCTGATCCGGCCGGCCGCAGGGCAGCGTACCCTCAGCGCAGCGTCTTGTGTCCGCCGGCGGCGGTGATCACGCCGACGATGATGAGCCCGGTCAGAATCAGCCGGATGCCGGCGCCGAGGCCGTAGGTGTTGAGCATCGTGACGACCAGGAACATAAACAGCGCCGCGCCCCATAGCCCCGGCACGTTGGCGAAACCGCCGGCGACCGAGGTCCCGCCGATGACGACCACGGCGATGGAGGAGAGCAGGTATTCCTGCCCCATGTTGAGAGCCGCGCCGCCGGAGAACGCGGAGAAGAGATAGCCGTTCAGCGCGGCAAGCACGGCGCAAAGCACGTAGGTGGCGAACCGGACGCGCTCCACGTCCACGCCCGCGAGCCGCGCCGCGCGCATGTTCTGCCCGATGGCGGTGACCGACCGTCCGTAGACCGTGCGGTTCAGCACGAAGTGCATGACGACCGCCAGCAGGATCACGCAGACGGCAAGAACGGGGACGCCGGAGACCACCCAGGTGGAGAAGTCCGCGAGCTGCGGCGGCGGCTTGATCCGCAGCCCGCGGTTGTACCAGATCGCCGCCGACTGGAAGACGAAGCTCGCCGAGAGCGTGGCGACGATCGGGGGGATGCGGAGAAGCCGTATCAGGCCGTAGTTGAAGATCCCGACGCCGATGCCGACGCCGAGCGCAAGGAGGAGCCCGACCAGGATCATGGAGTCCTGCTCGGCCATCACCTTCATGGCGACGGTGCCCGCGAGTGTCATCGTGGCCGGGATCGACAGATCGACGTTGCCGGGGCCGAGCGTCACGACCATCATCTGGCCAAGCGCCACAATCACCGAGAAGGTGGCGAAGGTGAACGCCGCCGTCAGGATATCGCCGCCGCCGCGACCCTGCGTGAAAGCGATGGTCATCAGCCAGACAGCGAGCGCGGCAACGTATGCCCAGATCCAGGGCTTCTCGAAGAAACGGGTAAGGATCGCCGGCATCAGCGTCGCCTCTCCGCGCGGTTGATGAGCACGCGGAGCGCCAGCACGATGATGAGGATGGCGCCCTGCGCGCCGATCTGCCAGTCCGGATTGAGCCTGAGGAAGGAGAGGAACGATCCCGCGAGCGTCAGCGTCATGGCGCCGATCACCGCGCCGACCGGCGAGACCCTTCCGCCGACGAACTCGCCGCCGCCGAGAATGACCCCGGCGATGGAAAGCAGCGTGTAGCGGAGCGCGATGTTGGCGTCGGCTGCCGTCGTGAGCCCGATCAGGCAGAGACCCGCAAGCATGCCGAAGAAGCCCGCCATCGCGAAGGCTGCCATCTTGACCTTGAGCAGCGACCAGCCGGCCCGCTCCACGGATCGCGGGTTGCCGCCGGCTCCGCGGATCACGGCGCCGTACGAGGACCGCATGAGGAGGAGGTGGACCGCCAGGCCGACGACCACCGGCGCAATCACCGCAAAGGGGACGTAAGGCGGCTGCCACGTCATCAGCGCGCGGATCCACTCCGGCGCCTTGCCGCCCGGCGTCGGAAGGATGAGCACCGCAACACCGAGCCACACAAACGACATGCCGAGCGTCACCACGATGGACGGCAGGCGGCGCAGATGGATCAGCGCGCCGAGAAGCGCGTAGACGCCTATACCGGCAGCGAGCGCCAGGACGCCGACCAGCGGCGTCGTGAGGATCCAGGGGATCGATTCGCGTGCGACGCCCTCGAACGCCGGCAGGGAGGCAACCCCGTCATTGAGCAGCGTCGCGCCCACACAGGCCACGAAGCCGACATAGGCGCCCAGTGAAAGGTCGAGATCGTTGACGCAGAGGATGAACATCTGCGCGATCGTCGCAAGCGCGATCGGCACCGCGAGGTTCAGAAGCAGCTTGAGCCCCGTGTAGCTCATGGCGCGCGGCTGCAGGTAGAAGATGGCGATGAGGATCACGGCCAGCGAGAAGGCCGGCAGGATCGAGCGCAGCACGCGCGGCGAGACAAGTTGTTGCCAGAGGCTGGGTCCGGCGCTGGCCGTGGTCGCGGTCATGCGTCCTGCCTGAAGGATGAGTGCAGCACCTTCTCTTCCGTGAACTCGCTGCGAGGAAGGTCGGCCACGATGCCGCCGTCGCGGAAGACGTAGACGTGGTCGCAATGCTCGAGCTCGTCCATCTCGGTCGTATACCAGATGAAGGTCCGGCCCTTCTGCGCCTCTTCGCGGATGAGGCCGTAGACTTCCTGCTTCGTGCCAACATCGACGCCGCGCATGGGGTCGTCCATCAGGACGATCTCCGCGTCGGAGCCGAGCGCGCGGGCGAAGAGGGCCTTCTGCTGGTTGCCGCCCGAGAGCGAGAGGATCGGGTCGTGGATGTCCGGAGTGCGGATGTTGATGCGCTCGCGCCACTTTTCGGCGAGCGCGTCCTCTTTCGCCGGGTCGATCAGAAAACCGCTTCGCATGGCGCGGAGCGAGCGGACGCCGATGTTCCTGGCGATCGACCACAGAGGGAAGATGCCGTCGGTCTGGCGGTCGCCGGCGACGAGCGCGACCGGGCCGTCGACCTTCATTTCGGCGGATCGCCTGTCGCTTGCCCCCGCCAGCTGCTGCAGCAACGCCGCCTGCCCGTGCCCTTCCAGGCCGGCCAGGCCGACGATCTCGCCGCGGTGCGCGACGAGCTCCATCGCGTCGCCTTGCCGTTCGGGGCGGGCACGCACGCACGGCTCGCCTTCGCCGCGCTTTGAGGCGAAGGCGTCCCGCTCGGCGGCCGATTCCTTGGCGACAGTGCCCATGGCGGCGACCAGCGAGTGCCGCTGGAACTCGCCCGCCGGACGTTGCGCGACGACCTTGCCGTCGCGCATCACGACGATGCGGTCGGCGGTGGAGAGAACCTCGCCGAGAAGGTGCGAGATGAAGATGCACGAGCCGCCGTCGGACACGAACCGGCGCACGAAGGCCAGAAGCTGCTGTGCCACATGCGCGTCCAGCGACGAGGTCGGCTCGTCGAGGATCACCAGTCGGGCCGGGATGTCGGAGACGGAGAGCGCGCGGGCGATCTCGACCATCTGCCGCCGGGCGATGGAGAGGTCGCCCACCACGTCGGCGGCAGCGATGCCGTGGCCCGGGAATATCCTGTCGAGCGTTCCCAGGATGAGCGCTCCCGCCTTCCGCCGCCAGCCGAAGCCGGACAGCGCCGGGTGCATGATGCGGGCGTTCTCGGCGACGGAGAGGTTGGGGCAGAGCGAAAGCTCCTGGAACACGCAGCGTATGCCGGCGCGGCTCGCCGCCGCGATGCCGTAGCCCTGGGTGCGATCGACGCCGCCGACGGTGATCTTGCCGCTGTCCGGCGGGATGGTCCCGGAGAGCACATTCATCAGCGTCGACTTGCCGGCCCCGTTGTGGCCGACAAGCCCGATGCATTCACCCGGGGCGACGGTCAGGTCGACGCCGCCGAGCGCACGGACGGCGCCGAAGCTCTTTTCGACGCCGTCCAGCCTGACGATCGGTTCAGCCGGCTCAGACATGGCCCGCCGTTCTTGCCCCCAAGAGAGAAGGAAGCCGGCCCGGTTGGGCCGGCTTCTGTCACATTTTCGCTTCGTCGATCACCTTCTGGGCGTCCTCGAGCGAATACTCCGTGTTCGCCACGCCGCCTGCTTCGGTGTTCTCCAGGTTCGCCTCGAGATTGTCCTGGTCGATCCGCAGGAACGGCACCGTCAGGTCCTTCGGCACGTCGGCGCCGTCGAGGATCTGCTGCGCCACCCAGAAGCCGAGGGTGGAGACGCCCGGCGCGATGGAGACCGACATGGTCTCATAGCCGCTCGCGTCCTTCTGCTCCTTCCACCAGGTCAGCTCGTCGTGCCGGTTGCCCATGATGATCACCGGCATGTCGCGCCCGGCGGCCCTGAAGGCCTCGGCCGCACCGTAGCCGTCGCCGCCCTGGGTGACGACCGCGACGATGTCGTCGGGAAGCGAAGGCAGGATGCCCGCGACGGCCTTCTGCGCCACGTCCTGAGCCCAGTCGCCATGCACCGACCCGACGATCTCGAACTGCGCGTTCTCCGCGACGCCCTCGTGAATGCCGCCGGAGATCTCGTCGTCGACGAACACGCCGGCGAGGCCGCGGATCTCGAGGAGCCTGCCGCCCTCGGGCATCTTTTCGGCGAGGTAAAGCACCTCATCCTTGCCCATCTGGTGGAAGTCCACGGCAACGCGCCAGGCGCACGGCTCGGTCACGATACCGTCGAAGGACACGACGACGATGCCGGCGTCGCAGGCCTCCTTGACCGCACCGTTGAGGCCTTCCGGCGAGGCTGCGTTGAGGACGATTGCGTCGTAGCCCTCCAGGATCAGGTTCTGGATCTGCGCGGCCTGCTCGGTCACCTGGTTCTCGGCCGTCGTGAAGGGGTCCGCCGCGGCGACCACGCCGTCCTCGACCGCCTTCGACGTCACCGTCTCCCAGCTCCGGAGCATGGCCTGACGCCAGGAGTTGCCGGCATAGTTGTTGGAGAGTGCGATGCGCTTGTCGGATGTATCCGCCAGGGCCGAACCGGCGGACGCGGCAAGCGCGATGGAGATTGCAGTCGTCGTGAGTAGCAGTGCTTTCATTTCTCTTTTCCCTCCCATTGACGAACCGGCGCCGTCCCGCAGACGGCCCGGGTGACAGGCCGGACCTACCGGCCTGATCCGATTGCCCTACATGACCGCTCCGATCTGCCAGGG
>CAZMJQ010000456.1:0-6345 GCA_964566475.1 uncultured Propylenella sp.
GAGCGAGAAGGGATGCGGGGGAGGGGTGTTGAGCGTCAGGCGCTCCGGCGTCGCCTCGTAGGCCTCGTTCGGAATGGCCGCGCCGTCGCGCGACAGCGCCTTCAGCCGCAATCCGTCGCCGTCGAGCAGGAGGGGTGTGCCCGGCGCCGTGCCCGGGCGAGGCCGCACGGCGAGGCGCGCGACAACTTTTGTCGCCTCCGGGGCAAGGCGGATGTCGAGGTCGACCTCGTCGATCAGGTAGTCGGTGGGACGGTAGTCCTCGAGCCGGATGAGGGGGGCGTTGTCGGTGCGCATCGGAACTCCGTGTTGCGGAGTTCCGATAGCACTTTCACCGGGCGTTGGAACCGCCTCCGCTGCATGGCGGGCGGCGGGCCGGTCATATCCGGTGCCAGCGTGACCGATTGCTTTGCGCGATTTGCTGAAGCGCCAGCGACGGATCGTCCATGAACGGCTGCGACAGCACCTTGTCGATGTCGCCGCGCGTCACACCGATGTCGTTGAGGACATGGTCGTCGAGCTCGCTCAGATGCACGATCTGGCGCCGCGACCTGAGACTGCGCCAGAACCGGTCGACGGCGGCGGTGAGGGTGGACAGAAGGCCGCCAGACACGCTGTGTTGGCCGGCGACGAAAGCAGCTGCTTCACGCATGGCAAATCTCCTCTGTTCGCCGGAATCCCCGGCGCTCGCTCCGATGTCTTGTCGAAGGTCCAACGGGTGGGCGACCCGTTTCCTGATGCCTATTTGCCCCGCCCCTATTGCTCAATCAAGCGAAATGGTTTTATGGGTATCGTCAATCCTGCTGAACAATCTTCGGAGGCCGCCATGAGCGTCGTGTCTCTCAACTCGAAGCCGAAGCAACCTCCCTCTGTGCCCGATTTCCGCGGCGGGGGCGGGCTTGAGCTCGATCTCCTGCGCACGCTTGTCGCCATCGCCGACACCGGAAGCTTCAACCGGGCGGCAGGTGCCGTCTTCCGCACACCGTCGGCCGTCTCCATGCAGATGAAGAAGCTGGAGGAGCAGGTCGGCAAGTCGCTCTTCGCCAAGAACGGACGCTCCGTGGCGCTCACGCCCGACGGCGAGGCGCTCCTCAGCTATGCGCGCCGCATCCTCAAGCTCGCCGATGAGGCGCTGCTGCACTTCCGCGCCCCAGAGATCCAGGGAACGATCCGGCTTGGGACGCCCGACGACTACGCGAGCCAGTTCCTTCCGGACATCCTCGGGCGCTTCGCCGCGAGCCATCCCAACGTGGAGGTCGACGTCATCTGCCAGTCGAGCCATGACCTCCTCGGATTCCTGCGCGACAACGCGCTCGACGTGGCGCTGGTCAGCGCCGGGCACGGACAGACGGCCGGCGGCACGGTCGTCCACCGCGAAGAGCTGGCGTGGGTCGGCCTCGCGCACGGCTGCGCCCACGAGAAGGACCCGATCCCGTTGGCGGTGTCGCACCTCGGATGCTGCTGGCGGCGGCAGGCGCTTGACGCGCTCGACCGCGCCGGCATCGCCCACCGCATCGCCTATTCGAGCAAGCACTATATCGGGCAGCTCGCCGCGGTTAAGAGCGGGCTTGCCATCGCCCCGTTCCCGCGCTCGTCGGCGATCGGCGACCTGAAGGTGCTGGGGGAAGAGTCCGGCCTGCCCGCGATCGGCCGCTTCGAGATCGAGCTGCACCGTGCGGCAAACGCGAAGGGGCCGCTTTTCGATGCGCTCGTCTGCCACATCGAAAGCAACTTCCGCGGCTACGAAGCGGCGGCGGCTTGAGGGGAGGGTGGCCGCGGGCAGCGTTGTTGCGCGCCGCGGGCCGCCGGGCCAGATAGCGACCGGAGCCAGTGCATGACGTCCGACCTGCCGTGCGTCGTGGAGCGCAAGCGCGTCTACGAGGGCTGGAACACGCTCGATCTCCTCACCGTCGAGGCGCTCGAGGCGGACGGCGAGCGCCGCCGCCACCTGCGCGAAGTGATCGACCACGGCGCCGCGGCGGTCGTGCTCGTCATCGACCGCGAACGCTCCGTCGCGCTCCTCGTGCGCCAGTGGCGCGCCGGGCTCGTCGCGGTGGGGGCGTCCGACCCGTATCTCCTGGAAGCGTGCGCCGGCATCCTCGATCCGGGCGAGACGCCGGAACAGACAGCACGCCGCGAGGCAGAGGAGGAGGTCGGCATGAAGATCGGCGAAATGCGCAGCCTCGGCAGCATCCTCCCTTCCGTCGGCACCCTGACGGAGCGCATGCACCTCTTCGTGGCCGAGGTGAGCGCCGCGGATCGGACGAACCACGGCGGCGGCCTTGAGCACGAAGGCGAGTCGATCGAGGTGGTGGAGGTGGCGCTCGAGGAGCTCTTCGCCATGGCGCGGTGCGGCGCGCTGGAGGATGCCAAGACGCTCGTCATCGTGCAGCGGCTGATGCTGGAGGCGGCGGGGGAGTGCGCGGGTTAGCGGCGGTTCACCGCTTGCCGTGGTCGTGGGTGTGATCGCGAGCGTGGGTGTCACCGCCGCTCCCTACGACCTTGCCGCCGAGCCCGTGCGTGTGGTCGTGGTGGTGGCGGTAGATGGCGACCGTGCCCGCGGCGCGCGGACCGAAGAGCCGCAGATATTCCGGCGCCTCCGCCACCTCGCGCGGGATGCCGGCGCAGCAGACGTGTCCGTTCAGGCAAATCACCCGGTCCGACGCCGCCATCACCACATGCAGGTCGTGCGAGACGAGCAGGATGGCGCAGCCGTGCCGGTCGCGGATGGAGGCGATCTTCTCGTAGAGCGCCACCTCGCCGCTGAAGTCGACGCCCTGCACGGGCTCGTCGAGCACGAGGAGCTCGGGCCCGGCGAGCAGCGCCCGGGCGATCAGCACGCGCTGGAACTCGCCGCCCGAGAGGGACGTGACGTCTGAGTCAACGAGGTGCTCGACGCCTGTCTCGGCGAGCGCCGCGACCAAGTCGGAGCTCGCGTGCATGCGGGACAGCCGCATCAGCCGTCGCACCGTCATGGGAAGCGTAGCGTCGAGATGCAGGCGTTGCGGGACGTAGCCGATGCGGAGTCCGGCCCGAACGACGGCCGTCCCGCGGTCGGGCCTGATCAGGCCGAGCACGACCTTCAGCAGAGTCGTCTTGCCGCCGCCGTTCGGGCCGATGACGGTCAGTATCTCGCCGGCACTGAGATCGAGGTCGACCCCCGAGAGGATCGCCTGGCCGCCACGGTGGACCGTGACGTCCGCAAGCGCGACGAGCGGCCGGCGCACGGACGCCGCAACGGCATCGGATCGGGGCTTGTCGAGCATCTGGCTCCGGCCTTTCGGGCGAGAACGTATAGGGCGTCGGGCGCCGGTCAGAAAGCGACTCGTCCGTCTTGACCATGTAATGATGTAACATTACAGGCGGCATGGAAAGGAGGAGCCATGCCCGCTGCAGAAGCTGGAGCGGCTCGGGCTGGTGCACCGCGTCGAGGCGCTCAACGCATTCGTGGCGTGCGCCGACGATCACGGCGACGCGCACAGGCCGGCCTTCGTGATCTGCCGCGATTGCGGCGAGGTGCGGGAGCTCGAGGACGGCAGAGTCGTGAGCGTCGCCCGGAAGGCCGCCGGCGAGGGCTTTGCGGCCGATACGGTGTCGCTCGAGATATACGGGCGCTGTGCGCCTTGCGACGCCGCCGCGTGAGAAGAGATATCCGGAGGTGAAGACATGCATTCGAAGCTCATTGGTCCATCAATCGCCACGCTCCTTGTGACTGCGGCGACGGCCCACGCCGAGACGCCGCGCGTCGTCGCCTCCATTGCGCCCATCCACTCGCTCGTCGCGCAGGTGATGCAAGGGGTCGGCGAGCCGCAGCTTCTCATCCCGGCGGAGGTCTCCGAGCACGACTACGCGCTCAAGCCGTCCGACGTGAGGCGCCTCGCCGGCGCCGACCTCGTCGTTTGGGTGGGCGAGTCGCTGGAGACGTATTTGGTCAAGCCGCTGGAGACGGAAGGCGTGGAGAACCTTGAGCTGATTGATGCCGAGGGCATCGACCCGCACGAATACGGGGAGGGTGAGGAGCATCACGCCGCGGCGGATCACGAAGAGAAGCATGCTGACGAGCATGCTCACGCCGATGAGCACGGCCATGCACATGTCGGGCTCGACCCGCATGTCTGGCTCGATCCACACCGCGCCGAGACGATCGTGAGGGCGCTCGCGGCGCGGCTCTCGGACATGGACCCGGCCAACGCCGGCGCCTACGAGTCGAACGCGGAGCGTGCGGCCGCGTCGCTCGAAGCGCTCGACGCGGAGATCGGTGCGCGCCTCAAGCCGCTCGGCGGCAAGCCGTTCGTCACATTCCATGACGGCTACTCGTACTTCGTCGAGCGCTACGGACTGAGGCAGGTGGGCGAGATCACCGTGCATCCCGAGCAGCGGCCGGGTGCGGCGACGCTTTCGGCGCTGCGCGACACGATCGCAAGCGAGGGCGTGGCCTGTGTTTTCGCCGAGCCGCAGTTTGATCCAAATGTCATCCGCTCTCTCGCAGGCGACGCGGAGGTGGAGGTGGGCGTCCTCGACGCGTTGGGCTCCGGCCTCGAGCCCGGTCCGGCGCTCTACGGGGAGCTCCTGCGCAGGAACGCCGAGGCCGTTGTCTCGTGTCTCACCTCGACGAGCTGAGGGCGCTACGCCCCGAAGCTTCCGCACCGGAGGCGGCGACGCGGAACCCCACACGTTAGCCGGCGTTTACGGTCAAAGGCGCACGACCGACCGCGCCGTTCGTCACGGAGGCTTTCATGTTGGGTTGGGCACTGACGTTCCTCATCGTCGCGCTGATCGCAGCGGCGCTCGGCTTTGGCGGAATTGCCGGCACGGCCGTCGGAATCGCCAAGATCATCTTCTTCGTCGCGATCGTCCTCTTTCTCATCTCGGCGATCGCAGGGGCAATCCGTGGCAGAAGCGTGTAGCGGGCGCCGCTCAAACGACGCGGCTGACCGCGCAGCGGGTCCCCGCCCGCACGCCGCTCAGCTTGCGGACGTCGTCCGTTGCACGCGCCCAGACGTTGACGGGGCTGGCAAGCCGGATCTCGTCGCCGCGTGACACGGGGGTGCGGCCGAAGCCGATGGCGATCGCCTCGCCGTCGGGCCAGTAGGCGATATCGCCGAGACTGACCACGTCGCTCGCACCGGCCTCTCGCGCGGCGGATACGCCGATCCCGAAATAGACCTCCTCGCCCCAGGTCTGCGCCGTCGCCTCGAGCGGCAGGAAGGCGAGAATCTTTTCCGCAGTCGGGGTTTCCAGCGTCTCGGCCTCGATCTTAACCTCGCCGAAGTCAAAGCGTACGCGGGCCATCGCCTCCTCCACCATGTCGCATTGCGGTCCTAACGGTTGAGACGCCGCGTCGCAAACGGACATGTTCCTGCGGTTCCAGGTGCTAGAACGCACTCTCAACTACTACGGAGAGCGGAGATGGACGCACGCGCAGACGTCGCGCGGCTGATCGACGGCAAGAGTGTTGCCGCCGAGGTCATCGAGAAGGTCAAGGTCGCGCGCGACAGGCTGGTTTCGGAGCTGGCGCTCAAGCCTGGGCTCGCGGTCGTGCTGGTCGGCGACAATGCGGCGAGCGGCGTCTACGTCCGCAACAAGGGCCGGATGGCGGAGGAATGCGGCTTCCACTCGGAGCAGCATACGCTGCTCGTTGAGACGTCCGAGGCGGACCTTCTCGCCCTGATCGAACGGCTGAACGCCGACGCCGCGATCCACGGCATCCTCGTGCAGCTGCCGCTGCCGCCGCAGATCGACGAGCAGAAGGTGCTGCTCGCGCTCGATCCGGACAAGGACGTGGACGGCTTCCACCCCATCAATGTCGGACGGCTGGCGACCGGCGCGCGCGATACGGCGCTGGTGCCGTGCACGCCCGCCGGTTGCGTAATCCTGGCGAAGCATGCGCTGGGCAGCGACCTCTCGGGGCTCGAGGCCGTCATCGTCGGACGCTCCAACATCGTGGGCAAACCGGTCGCGCAGCTGCTCCTCGCCGAGCACTGCACCGTCACGATCTGTCACAGCCGCACGCGCGACCTTCCCGAGGTCTGCCGCCGCGGCGACATCCTGGTGGCCGCCGTCGGGCGTCCTCAGATGGTGAAGGGCGACTGGGCGAAGCCGGGCGCGACCGTCATCGACGTCGGCATAAACCGCGTGCCGGCGCCAGAGAAAGGGCAGGGCAAGACGAAGATCGTCGGCGACGTGGACTTCGCGGCGGCCTCGCAGATCGCCGGCGCCATCACGCCGGTGCCGGGCGGCGTCGGGCCGATGACTATTGCCATGCTGATGGCCAACACGGCGACGGCGGCGGCGCGGTCGGCGGGGCGGACGGATATCGCCGAGGACATGTTCAAAGGCTGAGACGTG
>CAZMJQ010000457.1:0-6639 GCA_964566475.1 uncultured Propylenella sp.
TTGTCGGCCGCCATCTCGCGCTCGCCCTGGAACACGCGGATGGTCACCGCGCCCTGATGGTCCTCAGCGGTGGAGAACACCTGGCCCTTCTTGGTCGGGATCGTGGTGTTGCGGTCGATGAGCCGCGTGAAGACGCCGCCCCGCGTCTCGATGCCGAGCGACAGCGGCGTCACGTCGAGAAGCAGCACGTCCTTCACGTCGCCCTGCAGCACGCCTGCCTGGATGGCGGCGCCGATCGCGACCACCTCGTCCGGGTTGACGCCCTTGTGCGGCTCCTTGCCGAAGAGGTTCTTCACGATCTCCTGCACCTTCGGCATGCGGGTCATGCCGCCGACCAGGACGACCTCGTCGATGCTCCCGGCGGTGACGCCGGCGTCCTTGAGCGCGTTCTTGACCGGCTGCACCGTGCGCTGGATGAGATCGTCCACCAGGCTCTCGAACTTCGCCCGGCTGAGCTTCATCGCCAGGTGCTTCGGTCCGGACTGGTCGGCCGTAATATAAGGAAGGTTGATCTCGGTCTGCTGCGAGGAGGAGAGCTCGATTTTCGCCTTCTCGGCCGCCTCCTTCAGGCGCTGCAAAGCGAGCGGGTCGTTCCTGAGATCGATGCCCTGGTCCTTCTTGAACTCGTCCGCGAGGTAATGGACGAGGCGCATGTCGAAGTCCTCGCCGCCGAGGAAGGTGTCGCCGTTGGTCGACTTCACCTCGAAGACGCCGTCGCCGATCTCGAGAATGGAGATGTCGAATGTGCCGCCGCCGAGGTCGTAGACGGCGATGGTCTTGCCGTCCTTCTTGTCGAGCCCGTAAGACAGCGCCGCCGCGGTCGGCTCGTTGATGATGCGCAGCACCTCGAGCCCGGCGATCTTGCCGGCGTCCTTGGTGGCCTGGCGCTGTGCGTCGTTGAAATAGGCGGGGACGGTGATGACCGCCTTCTCGACCTTCTCGCCGAGATACGCCTCGGCCGTCTCCTTCATCTTCTGCAGGATGAAGGCGGAAATCTGCGAGGGGGAGTATTTCGTGCCGTCGACCTCGACCCAGCCGTCGCCGTTCTCGGCCTTCACGATCGGGTAGGGGACGAGCTTCTGGTCTTCCTTGACGGTGGGATCCTCGAAGCGGCGGCCGATCAGGCGCTTCACGGCGAAGATCGTGCGCTTCGGATTGGTGACCGCCTGGCGCTTCGCGGGCTGTCCGACGAGCCGCTCGCCGTCGTCGGTGAAGGCGACCTGCGAGGGCGTGGTCCGCGCGCCTTCCGAGTTCTCGATGACCTTGGGATTCTTGCCGTCCATGACGGCCACGCACGAGTTCGTCGTGCCGAGATCGATACCGATGACTTTCGCCATGTTGAGCTTTCTCCTGTTCCGGCAGGCCGGCCGGACCCGAGACGGCGTCCATCATCGGGAGGCAGCGTGTGCCCCCTCCGGCCCCCAACGAAATTCAACTTCAAAGTCGCGCCGGAACCCGATCTGTAACCGCCTCCAGCGCGGGTTGCGGCTCATATAAGAAGGGCCGTTGCGGCTCGCAAGCACGTGATGGCAGAACCAGGAATGATCAAGTCCCCGGAACAGGCGGGTCTTTTTCCCGACGCCCTGCCCGACGGCTTCTCGCTCGTGCCGGGCTATCTGGACGCCCACGGCCAGCGGCGGCTGCTCGATGCCGTCAGGGCGGTCATCGCCGCGGCTCCGCTCTACACGCCGCGCATGCCGGCGAGCGGCCGGCCGTTCTCCGTCAGGATGACCAATTGCGGACCGCTCGGCTGGGTGTCCGACGAAGGCGGCTACCGCTACCAGCCGGTGCATCCGGTAACGGGAGAGCCGTGGCCGCCGATACCGGAGATCGCGCTTCAGGCCTGGCGCGACCTCTCCGGCTATCCCCGCCCGCCCGAGGCTTGCCTCATCAACTACTACGCGCCGGGCACGCGCCTCGGCCTGCACCAGGACAAGGACGAGGCGGATTTCGCCGCGCCGGTCGTGTCGCTGTCGCTCGGCGACGAGGCGGTGTTCCGCGTCGGCGGAACGAAGCGGAAGGACCCGACGCGGACGATGCTTCTGAGATCGGGCGACGCCGTCGTGCTCGGCGGCGACGCGCGGCTAGCCTATCACGGCATCGAGCGGATCGTCGGCGGCACGTCGCCGCTGCTTGCGGAAGGCGGGCGGTTCAATCTCACGCTCCGAAGAGTGACGGCGATGTAGAAGGCGTCATCCACGGACGCGCGAAGCGCGATCCGTGGACCCAGGGCGGATGCCGAAAGTCCTCCCGCAAACTAGCTTTCGCCCGGCGCAATCTCGCTCTTTCGGAACAGCGCGTGGAGCGTGATCCCTTCCGCGGCGAACGCCTCGCTCGCCCCTTCCTCGCGGTCGACCACCGCGATCGCGTGCTCCACCACGGCGCCGGCGTCGCGGAACGACGCGACGGCCTTCATCGACGAGCCGCCGGTCGTGGTGACGTCGTCCACGATGACGACGCGACGGCCTGCAAGACTCTCGCCCTCGGCAAGTCCCTCGATCATGCTCCTCGTGCCGTGCTCCTTGGCGGCCTTGCGCGCGAACACGGCGCGCACGGGCTTGCCGGCAAGCGCGCTCATCGCCGCCGTGGCGGTCGCCAGCGGCACTGCGCCCATCTCCAGCCCGCCGACGAAATCGGCGCCGAGAGCGGCTGCCCTTTCCGCAATCGCCGCGCCGATCAGCCGCGCGCCGTCCGGGTCGAGCATGGTCGGCTTGAGGTTGATGTAGACGGTGCTCCTGCGCCCGGAAGCGAGCGTGAACTCCTGGCCGGTGCGCAGCGAGCGGCGCGCAATGATGTCCAAGAGCTCTTGCCGGTCGTCCATCGCCACCGCCCTCCATGTCCCGGCGCAGCCTTCGCGCCTGGCCGCATCGCCGGTCAAGAGTGCAGAGGACTTCTCCACGCAACGATGCCGCCGCCGGGCTGGCGCAAGGCGGCGGCGCGGCCGAAGCCGGGGACATCGAGGGGCCCGCGAAGGACCGTCGCGCCATGCTCCTCCGCCCCGGCGAGGCGCCGGTCCAGGTCGTCGACGGTGAAGTGCGGCAGCCAGAGCTCCGCCGCGTCGGGAAAGCCCGATGCGCTGGTATCGACGAAGACGGCCCTGAAGTCTCCGTCCTGCGTCCTGGCGATCCAGCAGGGGTAATCGGGTCCTTCGACTACCTCGAAGCGCCATCCAAGGACCTCGCCGTAGAAATGCATGCTCGCCTGAGCCTGACGGCTCAGCAGGATCGCCCAGACGGGCCGATCGGGCATCCTCCAGCCCCTTCCCCGCTCCAGCTGACTTCACGATCGCGTGAAAAAACAGTCAGCTATTTATCAGTTTGAGGTTTTCGCCCGATCAGCATGCACCAATCCATATACTCACGGTAGAATTATTGCGGCGGGGCCTCCGTCATCCAGCCCACCATGCCTCCGCCCGGCTGCTGGATGATCGCGATCCTGCCGACGCCCGGCACGTCGAACGGCTCGCGCGCGATCTTGCCGCCGGCCTCCTTCGCCTTGGCGCAGCGCGCATCGACGTCGTCAACGGCAAGGTACGAGAACCAGTGCTCCGGAAGGCTCGCCATGTCGGTGCCGGCGGTGTTGAAGATGCCGCCCGCCATCGTCTTGCCGGCCTTGGCGACGGTGTAGGTGCCCCCGTCCGGCATCGGCATGTCCTCGAAGGTCCAGCCGATCGCGGTCCCGTAGAACCGCTTCGCAGCCGCCGGGTCGCCCGTCATCAGCTCGTTCCAACAGAATGTCCCGTGGTCGGCCATGGCCAGCGCTCCTCGCAAATGGGCACGCGCATCGTCCGGCCCGCGCCGCCTCCCGGCAAGCCGCGGAAACCCGCAGCCGTCTCAATTTGGAGTGAGCGCTCTGGCGCGGGAGGTCTGCCGCGCCTATTCCGGCTCGCCCTTGTCGGCGCCGGCTTCCGAACCGGCCGCGGGAGGGGCGGTCTTCGAGACGCCGACCATTGCGGCGCGCAGCACGCGCTCGCCGATCTGGTAGCCCTCCTGCATCACCTGCACGACCGTGCCGGGGGAGACGCTGCCGTCGGGCACCTCGAACATTGCCTGGTGCAGGTGCGGGTCGAAGCGCTCGCCGAGGGCCTTGATGCGCGCGATGCCGTTCTTCTCCAGCAGCCGCTCCATCTCGCGCGCCGTCATCTCGACGCCGTCGGCCAGCGCCTTGAGGTCCTCGTCGGACTCGCGCCGGTCGGCCGGCGCCGCCTCGAGCGCGCGCCGCAGATTGTCGCCGATCACGAGCATGTCGGCGGCGAAGCTCGTCACCGCATACTTGCGCGCGTCGGCTACGTCGCGCTCGGTGCGCTTGCGCAGATTGTCCATCTCCGCGGCGAGCCGCACCAACCGGTCCGTCAGCTCCGCCTTCTCCGCCTCGAGGCGCTCGATCTCCGCCGATGGCGCAAGGAGCTGCTCGATCACCTCCTCGCGGCGCGCCTCCTCGCTCGCCGACGGGGATTCCGCCGCGGCGCTCTCCTCCGCCTCGTGCTCCGCGCTCTCGGCGGACGCGGGTTTCCGATCGCCTTCAGTCATCTGTCGTCACTTGGATGTTGCCCAGAACCGTCCAGCAGCCGCATATCGAAGCTAAACGGCGGAAAATCAACCCGCCCGCACCGGCGGCGGGCAATCGCCCGTCAGCGGCTGAGGAGCTGCGTCAGCAGCTGCGCGGTATAATTCACCGCCGGAACGACGCGCGCGTAGTTGAGCCGCGTCGGCCCGATGACGCCGAGGACGCCGACGACCTTCTCGCCGGAATCGCGGAACGGCGCCACGACCAGCGAGGAGCCGGACAGCGAGAAAAGCTTGTTCTCCGAGCCGATGAAGATGCGCACGCCCTCGCCCTGCTCCGCCAGGCCGAGCACCTGGATGATGTCCTTCTTGCTCTCCAGGTCGTCGAACAGGAGCTTGATGCGCTCCAGGTCGTCGACCGCCTTCACGTCGCCGATGAGGTTGGACATGCCGCGCACGATGAGCGTGCCGGCGTCCTCCGTCGCGCCCGACCAGGTGGCGACGCCGGCGGCGATCACCCGCTCGGTCAGCTTGTCGATCTCGCGGCGCCGCTCCTCGCGCTGCTCCTCCAGCTCGCGCCGCGCCTCCGGCAGCGTGTGTCCGACGAAATGCGCGTTGAGATAGTTCGCCGCCTCGACCAGCGCGGAGGTCGGCAGGTTGCGCGGCACCTCAATGATGCGGTTCTCGACCCCGCCGTTCTCGCCGACCAGCACGGCGAGCACGCGTGCCGCCTCGATGCGCACGAATTCCACATGCTTCATGCGGATGTCCTGCTTGCCGGCAAGCACCACGCCGGCGCCGCGCGACAGGGCCGAGAGCATCTGCCCCGCCTCTGACAACAGCGTCTCGGCCGATCCGGCCCCGCCGGTGGCCTTCACCTCCTGGTCGATGCGCTGGCGCTCCTCGTCGGAGAGGTCGCCGACCTCCATGAGCGAATCGATGAAGAAGCGCAGCCCCATCTCCGTCGGGAGCCGGCCGGCGCTCGCGTGCGGCGAATAGATGAGCCCGAGCTCCTCCAGGTCCGCCATCACGTTGCGCACGGAAGCGGGCGAGAGCGCCGTGGCCAGGATGCGGCTCACATTGCGCGAGCCGACCGGATCGCCCGTCTCCAGGTACGATTCCACGATGCTGCGGAAGATCTCGCGCGCCCGATTGTCGAGTCCGACCAGCCCGCCGGCGCTCATGTGCAACCTGTCCCCATGACCCGTGTTCACCCTGATATTGAAAGCTCGGGCACGGTTGGCAAGTCTTGGCTTTACCCGGCGGTCCGTGGAGCTTAACACGCCACTTCGTCTGACTGTGCCGAAAGGGCCGCATGCGACCGTCGAAGAGAGCCCCGGACGAGTTGCGTCCCGTCAGCCTCGAGCGCGGCTATTCCAAGCATGCCGAAGGGTCCTGCCTGGTGCGCTTCGGCGACACGCACGTGCTGTGCGCGGCGAGCCTCGCCGACCAGGTGCCCGGCTGGCTGCGCGGTGCCGGCAAGGGCTGGGTCACCGCCGAATACGGCATGCTGCCTCGCGCCACGAACGAGCGCACGCGGCGCGAGGCGACCGTCGGACACCAGGGCGGGCGCACGTTGGAGATACAGCGTCTCATCGGCCGCTCGCTCAGGGCGGTCGTCGACCTCAAGGCGCTCGGCGAGCGCCAGATCACCGTCGATTGCGACGTGCTGCAGGCCGACGGCGGAACGCGCACCGCCGCCATCACCGGCGCATGGGTGGCGCTGCACGACGCGCTCGCCTGGATGCAGGCGCGCAGCATGGTGGGCCAGAGCGTCCTGACCGACCACGTTGCCGCGGTCTCCTGCGGAATCATGGGCGGAGTCGGCGTGCTCGATCTCGATTATGCTGAGGACTCCGCCGCAGACACCGACGCCAATTTCGTCATGACCGGGTCCGGCGGCATCGTCGAGATCCAGGGAACCGCCGAGGGCGCCCCCTTCAGCGAGGCGGACTTCCTGAGCCTGCTGGCGCTCGCGCGCGGAGGGATCGCTCGCCTCGTCGACCTGCAGAAGCTCTCAGTGACGTAGCCATGCCCCACACGCTCGCACCGGGCCCGGTCGTTGTTGCGAGCCACAATGCCGGAAAAGTCCGCGAGATCGTCGACCTCCTGTCGCCATTCGGCATCGCGGTGA
>CAZMJQ010000458.1:0-10838 GCA_964566475.1 uncultured Propylenella sp.
CCGATCGCGTAGCTCAGCGTCACGCCGACGAGCCCGATCGTCAGCGATATGCGCGCGCCGTAGGTCAGCCGCGAGAACATGTCCCGGCCAAGCCGGTCGGTGCCGAGCAGGAAGAGGGTGCCATCTTCCGGCGGGCAGACGAAATGGAACGTGGCGTCGAAGAGGTCCCAGAAATTGTACTCGTCGCCGGAACAGAGGAAGCGGATCCGCTGCGGCTCGGACGTGTCGACCGTGTATTCCCGCTTCAGCGTCTCCATGTTGAGCTCGAAGTCGAGCGGGTAGACGAACGGGCCGACGAAGCTGCCCTCGTGGAAGAGGTGAACGCGCTGTGGCGGTGCGTAGATGAAGCTCGAGCTGCGGGTCTGCAGCTCGTAGGGTGCGATGAGCTCCGAGATCAGGATCGAGAAGTAGCTGACGCCGAGAAAGACGAGTGAGACGACGGCCAGGCGATGGCGCAGGAAGCGCCACCAGATGATCTGTGTCTGCGACGCCTTGAGATAGCGCTCCGACGGCAGCGAGCCTGGAGCGACGGTGGCTTCCGGGTCGAAGGCCTCTTCTGAGACATAGTGCGCGAGGGGCATGCTCACCGCGCCGCTCCTCCGGTGAGGCGGATGCGCGGGTCGAGGATCGCCAGCAGGATGTCGGAGACCAGCATGCCCACGACCGTCAGCACCGCGAGGAACATGAGGAAGGAGCCGGCGAGGTACATGTCCTGGCTCTGCAGCGACGACAGGAGCATCGGACCCGTGGTTGGGAGAGACATGACCGCCGACACGATCACCGAGCCGGAGACGATCTGCGGCAGCAGGCTGCCGATATCGGCGATGAAGGGGTTCAGCGCCATGCGCAGCGGATAGCGGCGAAGCACCCTGCCCTCCGGCGCGCCCTTGGCGCGCGCGGTGGTGACGTACTGTTTCTGCAGCTCGTCGAGGAGGTTGGCGCGGAGCCGGCGGATCATCCCGGCGGTGCCGGAGGTGCCGATCACGACGACCGGTATCCACATGTGCTCCAGCACCGAGAGAGCCTTGGCGACGCTCCAGGGCCGGTCGATGTACTGTGGGTCCATGAGCCCGCCGATCGACGTGCCGAACCACACGTTGGCGAGATAGAGCAGGATCAGCGCCAGCAGGAAGTTGGGCGTCGCCAGCCCGAGAAACCCGATGAAGGAGAGCGTGTGGTCGCCGGCGCTGTACTGGTGGGTCGCGCAGTAGACGCCGATCGGGAACGACACGACGTAGATGAACATCACGGTGAAGAAGTTCAGCACCAGCGTCAGGAACATGCGGTCGCCGATGACGTCGGCGACCGGCTGGTTGTATTCGAACGAATAGCCGAGATCGCCCTGCAGCAGTCCCGTCACCCAGACGAGGTATTGCTGCCACATGGGACGGTCGAGGCCGTACTGCTCGCGCAGGAACTCGATACGCGCGTCGGCCATCTGCTCGCCCGACGCGCGAATCTCGGCCGCAAGCGTGCTCAGATAGTCGCCCGGGGGCAGCTGGATAATCACGAAGACGAGGACGCTGATGCCAAGCAGCGTCCACAGCATCGTGACGAAGCGGCGGATGAGGAAGCTGAGCACGGCGGCGCAGCCTACCTTTCGGCGATCCAGAACGTATCGGGCCGGTACATACCGAAATAGGCGCCGGGATCGAAGTTGTATATCCCCTTCTCTGGCACGTTCTTCAGCCGGTCGCTGACGACGACCAGCTGCTCAACGCCCGAGACAATGCCGATGGTGAAGACCTGGTCCGTCCACAGCGACAGTATCTCGTGCCAAGCTTCCTCGCGGCCCTCGGGCGTCTCGGCCTCGGCCCACTTCTCATTCAGCGCCATCAGCTGCTCGACGGACTCAAGGTCCGGCTCCACGCCCATCTGGCCTCCGGTCTGGGCCCACAGGCCCCAGGCCGGCCATTGGAACTGGTCGGGCGTCATAGGGGCGAACTCCGCCGGGCTCATGGAAGGCTTCAGCATGGCGTTCTCCAGGCCCCACCAAACCGCCACCTGCGTGTCGCCGGAGGCGATGCGGTTGTAGAAGACCTCGCGCTGCGACGGCTTGATGAACAGCGAGACGCCCACGTCCTGCCAGTGCTCCTTGACGAGTTGAAGCACGTCGACCTGCTCGGTCTCCTCGCCCGCCGTCTCCACGACGATCTGGAGCGGGCGCCCGTCGGGCAGCAGCCGTACTCCCGAATCGTTGCGCTCCGTCAGGCCGAGGCCGTCCAGAAGGCGGTCGGCCAGCTCCGGGTCGTACTCGGTCCACTTCGTCTGGTACTCGTCCTTGAAGAGCGGCGAGTCCGGCAGCACCGTGTTGTTCGACGGTGTCGCCACGCCGTAGAAGATCGAGTTGTTGATGTCGTCGCGGTCGATCGCCACCGAGAGGGCGCGGCGGAAATCGGCCTCGCGGAACAAGTCGCGCAGCACCGGATCGCTGGAATTGAGGTTCGGGTAGAGCGCCATCCGCGCGCCCTTGGTCGCCTGCCAACGCCGGACCTTGTAGCTGCTACGCGCCTCCGCCTCCTTCAGGAAGGTGAAGTTGGAGAAGGCGAGATAGGCGCCTTGCAGATCCGCCTCGCCGCTCGCAACCTTGGCGGGGATCAGATCGCCGCCGGAGATGGTGAGCGCCACCTCGTCGATATAGGGCAGCTGCAACCCGTTCGCGTCGACCTTGTGATAGTAGGGATTGCGCTCGAACCGGTAGCGGTCGGAGGGCGGTCGGGTCTTGATTACCCAGGGCTGAAGGGTCGGATAGTCGATGTTGTCGTTCCGATAAGACCGGTCCTGGCTGTAGAGAAGCGAGACCCAGTTCCGCTCACCCGCCTTCTCAGCCATCGCCTCGACCTCTTCGCGGCCGGCATACTTGGCGTGGAACTGCTTCAGATAGTGCGCCGGGCGGAAGATCTCGACCGGCTGCGCCGCGGCCAGCGCGGGCAGGAAATAGGGGTTCGGCTTCGACCAGCTGTAGACGACCGTATGCTCGTCCGGGAACTCCACCATGGGCTTCTCGCCGTCCACCAGCAGCTGCGTCGGAGGGCCGAAGCGCGAGACCTCCTCGTCGTTGCCGATATCCTCCCAGTAGAAGCGGAAATCCTCGGCGGTGAAGGGCTCGCCGTCCGACCATTTGTGGCCGGGGCGCAGACGGAACGTGAAGACGCGCTCGTCCTCAACATCGTAATCGGCGGCGAGATCGGGGACGATCTCATAGTCGGCGTTGTAGGCGACGAGCCGTGCGTATCCGTAGATCACGAGCAGGCGCGTATCCTTGGCGCTGCCGCCGATCACGCGCAGCGTGCCTCCGTACCGACCCGGCTCCTTGTAGGAGTCGCCGTAGCCGACGATGGCCGGCTCCTGAGGAATGCGCTCGGCGACCGGGGGAAGCTTGCCCGCCGCGACGGCATCCGCGAGAATCGGCGGCTCCACCATCTCGGGCACGCTTTGGGCAGACACGTGAAAACCGGCGGCTCCGACGAAGAGCAGCGTTGCGAGGCCAAAGGCCGTCCTGAGCGCCATCCCAGCACCTCTCATGGTTCATCCCCGGAAACGAGAAAGTAATTGCAATGGGTCTTGTCAGGGAAGAGCTTTTCCACGCGATAATGGTTCTTGTCGAGCCACGACATGAACTCGGCGATCCGCGTATCCAGCACCTCCACGTAGAGAACCGGGCGGTGGGCGCCGATCAGGCCGGCCGCACCCGCGAGGGTTTCCATCTCCATCCCCTCGACGTCGATCTTGAGGAAGTCCACCGGGCCCCGGATCAGGCGGTCGAGCGTGGTAAGCGGCACCTCGCCCTGCGGATCGGGTGCAAAGCCAGTCGCCCCGAGGCCGGCGGTGAGCGAGGGGACCGGCCGCAGCCTGCCCTCTTCCGAGCCGACCGCCCGGCCCAGGGCGGCGAGATCGACGTTGGTCAGGCTGTTCCTTGCAACCGCAGCGCGGATTGCGGCGCCCGCGCGCGGCAACGGCTCCACCGGGACGACGCTTTCTGCCTGCATCGGACCGGCGAAAAACACCGTATGATTGCCGGTGTTCGCGCCGACATCGACGATGCGCAGCCCGCGCGGGAGCCGCTCGGCAAGGAACGCCAGTTCCTCGTGTTCGAAGAACAGCCCGCGCATCTGCTCGCGCTCAATCACCGGGTTGAGCCCGGTATAGGGAAGATGGAACGTCGAGAGGCCGAAACGGATCGGCATGTACACGGGCTCGCGCTCGAGGATATCGATCAGCCGGGCGCGGTCGGCCTCCGGGACGGGCGGCACCTCGCCCCGAAAGAGAGTCAGCGCCTGGGCCGTCTTGTAAGCGCTGCAGCTCGTCCACAGGGCATGCATATAGTCGGCGTAGCAGCCGCTCCGATCAGCCGTGTGAACGGCGTTCACCGCGATCTCCGGGCGGACGAAGTGGGTCGGGCCGATCCACCACCTGAGCGCCGCGTGGAAGAAGGCCGGCAGGTCCTGTGCGGCGAGGCGGGTGACGCGCTCGACCTTCGGCGGGTGAGCGTTGGAGGCAAGCGCCGCGGCGCCCCAGACCGCATCGTGCAGCCGGAGCGCCGGGGCCGCCTTAACGAAGACATCGGGGACGAGCATCTCGGCGGCGCCGACTGCGAGAAGCCAGTCGAAGCCGCCCTCGGAAGCCTTTGCCGCCGCTTCCTTTAGTGGCGCCAGCTCGCCGCCGGTCGCCTCGATCTCGAGCACCTCGACCGAGGCAAGGTCGCCGAGGCCGGACGCCTCGGCCCGCCGCAGCGAGTCCGACAACGCCTCGGTGTCGCCGCCGTCGCACGGCAGCACCGCCAGCGCACAGCGCGCGTCAGGCATCGGTCGGCCGGGCGTGCTGGACCGACGGGTCGACTTCCGCGAAGGAATGCCCGCGGCTGTAATTGTCGTGATAGGCGACGATCGGGCTCGGGCCAGGCGGCGAGCAGTAGAGGCCGAGCTTGAAATACGGCCCCTCCTCCTCGTTCTCGTAGGCGAGCGGCCCGCGCCAGTCGATGATCCGGTCGGCGCCCAGCCATGCCTCGATCTCCGATACGCCGCGGCGCGACCAAAACACGCGGAAGACGAAGTCGTGCCAGACGCCCTTCGCAATGTCAGGAATGCTGGCGAACTCGTAGCGGATGTCGGGCTCAGGCGAGGCGACGCGCCCGTAGGCGCCGGTGAAGAAGAGCCGGCCGGCGCGATAGCGCATGGCGATCGGCGGCTTGCCGGACGGGTCGCCCAGCTTCGCCTGGTCGTGCCACTGGGCGAACACGCAGCCAACCCCGTCGGGCAGAGAAAAATCGCGGGCGATGAACGTGGAGAAGCCGTACCAGACCTCCTCGTCCCACACGACGTTGTAGGGATCGCGAAGCTCGGCGCGATGGCCCTGCGAGACATAGTCGCCGGGGCGCAGCTCGAAGCGGCAGGCGTGCTCGCCCGAGCGCACGATCTCCGACTGGATCCGAGCGGAATGCTCGCCGGAGAGCCGCTTCACGCTCCAGCCCTCGAAGCCGCCGCTTTCGAAGTCGAGGTGAAAGGTCTTGAAGGAACCGGGCGCGGCCCGGCTTGTGGTGAGCAAGGGTCTTGTCCCAAATTGAGCCCGAATCGCGCGGAGCCCCGGCGGGCCCGCACCGGAGGCGCCCCGGAGGCGAAGGACCATGAACCGGATCGCGACGATCGTGAAGGGCTATCCCCGCCTTTCGGAGACCTTCATCGCACAGGAGATCCTGGGGCTGGAGAAGCGCGGCGTGGCGCAACTCATCGTGTCGCTCCGCCATCCGACGGACCGCAGGCAGCACGACCTGCACCGCGAGATCGCGGCGGACGTGCTCTACCTGCCGGAATATCTGAAGGACGATGCGGCGCGCGTGCGGGAAGGACGCCGCTTCGCCGAGGCGCAGCCGGGCTTTGCCGAGGCGTTGCGGGCGTTTCATCGCGACCTCAAGCGGGACGGCTCGGTCAACCGCCGCCGGCGCTTCGGGCAGGCCTGCGTGCTGGCGCGCGAGCTGCCGGCCGACGTCGACTGGCTCTACACGCACTTCCTGCACACGCCCGCCTCGGTCACACGCTACGCGGCGCTGATCCGCGGGCTCGGCTGGTCGTTCTCCGCACACGCCAAGGACATCTGGACGACGCCGGAATGGGAGCTTCGCGAGAAGCTCGCCGAGGCCGAGTGGGGCGTGACGTGCACGCGCGCCAACCTGGATTATCTCAGCTCGCTCAGCCGGACGCCGGGCAAGGTGTATCTCGTCTATCACGGACTGGATTTCTCGCGCTTTCCGCCGCCGGCGAAGCGCGGGACCAGGCGAGACGGGCCGGTCACCGTGGTCTCGGTCGGGCGGGCAGTGGAGAAGAAGGGCTATGCCGACCTGATGCGCGCGCTGGCGGAGCTTCGCGGCGACGATCGCTGGCGCTTCGAGCATATCGGCGGCGGGCCGCTGGCGGGGCGGCTGAAGGAACAGACGGAGGCGCTCGGCATCGCTGGCCGGGTGACCTGGCACGGCTCGCAGGACCGAGCGTTCGTCTTCGACCTCCTCAAGCGCGCCGATCTCTTCGTGCTCCCTTCGCGCCTCACGGGATCGGGCGACCGCGACGGACTGCCCAACGTCCTGATGGAGGCGCAGGCATTCGCCGTGCCGGTGCTTGCGACCGACGTGTCGGGCATCCCGGAGCTGGTGACGCACGGCAAGACCGGATGGCTCGTGCCGCAGCGCGATCCAGCCGCGCTTGCCGCGGCGCTCAGGCACCTGATCGACGATTCGGAGCTCAGGGCGAGGCTCGGGCAGGCGGGGGCGGAGAACGTGCGCGAGCGGTTCTCTTCGGAGCCGGGCATCGACTTCGTGGCCAAAAAGCTCCGCGCGGCGCGCGCCCGGCGGCAGGCGGCATGACGGTGCGCGACCCGGAGGGGGACGCGGAACGCGGGCGCCTCGCCGCTCTTCTCGACCGGACGGCGGCGCAATCGGTCCGGATCACGTTCTGGTGGCGCGATGACGACGCGGAGACAGCGACCCCCGAGCTTCAACGGCTGCTTGGGTTGGCGGAGCGCCATGGGCTGCCGTTGGCGCTGGCGGTGGTTCCGAAGGGCGCGACGGCGGAGCTTGCGGAAGCGATTGCCGACCGCCCGAGGTTACACATCCTGCAGCACGGGTGGCAGCACAGAAACCACGCGCCTCCGGACGAAAAGAAGATGGAGCTGGGCGAGCATCGGCGGCTCGCCCTGATCCTCGAGGAGCTCGGTGAGGGCTTTGAACGACTCGGGCTGCTGTGCCCGCGGAGGTTCCTCCCCGTGCTGGTGCCGCCGTGGAACCGGATCGCGGACGCGGTGCGCGAGGCGCTGCCTGAGGCAGGGTTCGCCGGGCTCTCGACGTTCGGTCCGGCGCCGCGGGGCGAGGCGCATCGGGCCAACACGCATCTCGACATCATGGACTGGAAGAACGGGCGGGCCGCCCTTCCCCGCGCGGCGGCGTTCGCGATCCTCTGCAACGAGGTGGAGCGTCGGCTCCGCCACGACCCGGAGCCGCTCGGCATCCTCACGCACCATCTCGTGCATGAGGACGAAAGCTGGGCCTTCCTCGACGAGCTGTTCGGGCTCACCGGCCGCCACGCGGCGGTGCGCTGGCCGGCGATCCCGGAGCTGTTCGATCTCGCCCCGCCGGGGTGACCTCAACGACCGTGATAGCGGCGGAACCACTCGACGAACTTCGGCAGACCCACCTCGAGCGGCGTGTTCGGGCGGTAGCCGAAGTCGCGCTGGATCGCCGAGACATCGGCATAGGTGATGGGCACCTCGCCCGGCTGCATGGGCATGAGCTCCAGCTCCGCCTTGCGGCCGATGGCGCGCTCCAGCACCGCGATCATGTCGAGGAGGAGCACCGGCGCGCTGTTGCCGATGTTATAGATGCGGTGCGGCGGGCCGCCGAGCGGCGCGTCGGCGATGGCCAGCAGCCCGGCCACGACGTCGTCGACATAGGTGAAGTCGCGCCGCATGTCGCCGTTGTTGAAGACACGGATCGGCCGCCCGGCGAGAATCGCCTCGGTGAAGAGCCAGTACGCCATGTCCGGCCGGCCCCACGGGCCGTAGACGGAGAAGAAGCGCAGCCCGATCTGCGGGATGCCGAAGAGGCTCGCATAGACCTCGCTCATCATCTCCTGCGACTTCTTCGTCGCGGCGTAGAGCGAGGTGGGGCGGTCGGTTCTCGCCTCCTCCTGGAACGGCACAGGGTTGTCCACGCCGTAGACGGAGCTCGACGAGGCGTAGAGCAGGAGCTCGATGCCGCCGGCCTGGCGGAAGTGCTCCAGGAGGTTCAGGTGGCCGACGACGTTGGAATCGACATAGGCGTGAGGGTTCTCAAGCGCGTAACGCACGTTGGCCTGCGCCGCGAGATGAAAGGCCATGCGCACCGACTCGCCCTTCAGCGCCGCCGCTAGCGCTTCGCGGTCGGAAAGGTCGACCTGCCTGAACTCGAAGCTCGGAAAGGTGGAGAGCTGGATGAGGCGGCGGCGCTTCAGCTCCGTGCCGTAGAACTCGCTCATGTTGTCGAGGCCGATGACGAGCTCGCCGCGCGCGGCCATGCGGCGCGCGACGTGGTAGCCGATGAACCCGGCCGCCCCAGTGACGAGGATTGTCATGCGGGTGGCTTCTCCCCCGATCCAGCCCGGGATCAGCTTCCGGCGGCAACCTTGGATTGAACAACATCCGGATGACTCAAGGAAGGGTCGCCGTGCGGGGAATTCATGTCAATCGGCGGACGAAAGGGCAAGCGTACCGGACGCCTGCCATGGCGCGGGCCATCCACAATGTGTGATACATTTCGAACGGATGCCGACGGCGGAGGCAAGACCACCATGAGAAATCTGACAGCCCTGCTATGGGTATTGGTCGGGCTCACCGGCGCGAACGCCCAGGACGCGAGTCCAACCTGCACCAACGCAGGAAACATCTATCAGGTCGGCCAGATTGCCTGCATCGCGGCCTGTCACGGCCGCCGGCATCTCGCAAAATGCGAGGCCGTCGGCAGCACGACGACGTGGACGCAGGTGTCCGCCGCTTGCCCGAGCGCGACGATCATTCCGCCGCCGCGGGCCGACCTTTCCGAGATGCCGAAGATCGCGGCGATGGGCCCGATGCCCCGCGCCGCCCACTTGAGCGTCGCAGCCTTGTTTTAGCGTCCGGGGATCCCTCGCTGCAGGGCGTGGCGCCTGGAAATGTTTGAGCGGCCCGAGACATAGGTGACATTCCGTTCCGGAGACATGGTGGACTGCACCCCGTTGGTGAGACGGCCGCACGTTGCACAACACATTCCGATATTGCCGCCGACTTACCAGTTTTGACGGCAAGAGTGAGCCACGTTAGAATGTTCACTTTCGCCGCAATCAGGGGGATTGGCAGATGGCTTTTCAAGTCTACAGGTTAGCCGCCACAGTCGCCTTTGCTCTTATGCTTGGTGGAACCGCCGCTGCGCAGGAGGATGCCGATCAGGCATTGGCGAAGCTGAATGCGCAGTTCGATGTTGACCTTGCGGCGCTTCTGGAATCAGCCGACCTGGTAGTCCAGCAGGATGGGGCGAGGTTGGGGAGCTCCTATAACGTCTGGATCGACGAGAATTGCGTTACTACTTCTGAGCTTCACTCCGATCTAGCTTCCGATGAGTATTACCCGGATGAAAAGCGGATTGTGTTGGACCCAGCCGTCAACAAACTCAGACAGCAAATTGGGAGTAACGTCGCCGAAGCAGGAGCCAGATTGGCAACCTGCTTTAATGCGGCGCTGAAGGGCGAAGAGTTCTGGGCAGCACTCATTTACGCAATTGTGCGCGCCGAGGATGACCCGTCTTTTTGGCGCGAAGTCGCTGTGCTCAATGGATCGGGCGTCCTTGACGATGAGCGCGACTACATCGCCGCTATGTATAACCTAAGGAACTACCTCCCGCACGCTGGTGAGCGTACTGCTTCGACGAGAGAGACCATTCGCGTCATAGTCCGTCTGCGGGATGTTGGGAAAAGGATGTACAGCGTTCCGCGTGGGGTTCAGCAACAAACCATTCTCCAGGTGAGAGCCCGTCATATCCTGGTGGGAATGCCAGCCGAGGCCTTGGATGTCATCCGGCAGCTTGCCGGCGGCAGCGATTTCGCTGAGCTGGCGCGGCAGCGCTCAATCAGTCCGGACGCAGCCAATGGCGGCGATCTTGGCTTCATCAGGCGCGGGCAAATGGTTCAGCCGTTCGAGGACGCCGCCTTTGCGCTGGAGGTTGGACAAATCTCCGGGCCCGTGGAGACGCAGTTTGGCTGGCATGTCATCAAGGTAGAGGAAAAGACCTTCAGCGCCGCTAGATGAAGAAGAAGGCGGCGTCGGGGGCTTCCTGTCGAAGCCGAGGGGCACGATGCGCGTGATGTTCAAGGGCAACCTGGTCATAATCATCCCTGAGGACGATGCCGACACGCAAGCGATCGACGACTTTGCGGGGAGTCGCCAGTCGCATCTGCTTCGGCTCATGCGGTCGGGCCGAGGCATGCAGCTTGACGATCTTGGAGAGGACGACAGCGTCCGCAATACGCCGATCAACATTACGTCGAACTAATATAAGATGCCGGTCATGCGTTCACGACCGGGCCGCTTCGCTTCAAAGGACACCGCCATGTTCGCCGATTCGACGGAGAAGGCGATGATGCAGGACGCGGCAATCGAGGCACATTGGAAAAGCGGCAAGGAACGCCGAAGTGATCCGCCTGCTTCCGCCCTTGAACGAGCCGAACGTCGAACGTTCGACCCTTTCCGTCGAACGTTCCCGGCCCGTTCACGGGCCCTTCGGACTAAGCTCTTGAATTGATTGGTGGGTGTACACGGACTCGAACCGTGGACCCGCTGATTAAGAG
>CAZMJQ010000459.1:0-2754 GCA_964566475.1 uncultured Propylenella sp.
GCAACTGGGCAAGACGGAACGACGGGCCTCGATCCGCATGGCACTGCGAACGCCTTCGTCCGCGCGCTGACCGGCGGCACGCCCGTGCTCGACGGCGGAATGACGAACGGCACACCCTTCCATCTCACGTTCGAGTCGGCCAGGCGCGAGGGCGCCGACATCCTCATCGAGGGACTGCGCATCCGCGAGGCCGAGAGCTCCTTCGAGTCCCTCGTCTTCGCACAAGCCACCATCACCGCGCCGACCGCCACGGCGGAAGGCAACCTCAAGAGCCCGCGCATCGAGTTGCGCGGCGGCACGTTCGAGTTCAGGAGCCTGGGCGAGGACCAGGGGCCTTTGCCTTTCGGCTCGCTGGAGAGCTTCGCCATCGAGGATTTCACGACAGTAACTCGGCTGATGTCGGGCCCCGGCGCCTCGGCGTTCGGATACGTCTTCGGCTCGATGGAGGCCAGGAACCTCCAGCTGAAGGACGGCGAAGTGACGATGGTATCGGTCGGCCGGGCCTCGCTGGAAGCTGAGGGCTTCGTCGGCGGCCAGCCGCGCGACACGGCGGGACGCCTCGAGGGCATTTCGATCGCCAAGGCGGTCTTCGGAGGCGACGAGGCGGTCGAGCTCCTCCGCTACGATCCGTTCGTCTTGCAGGTCTCGTGGGAGACCTCGCGCGACTTCGCCGGCGGCACGTACGCGCTGAACGATCTCACGGTCGAACTCGAGAGCGGCGGCGTTTTTCACGGGTCCGCCGTGGCGCGCCAGGTTCCGCCGCTGAGCCTCGTCCTCCAGGCGCTTGCGACCCAGGACGCCCTGCGCCTGCTCTCGATCGAGCTTCAATCGCTGTCGCTGCGCTATGAGGACGCCTCGTTCGCCGGAAGGGTCCTGGATGCCCTCGCCCTGCGTAACCTGAAGGAATCGCGGGCGGAATTGATCCAGGAAGCGATCTACACCTTGCAGAGGGACCTGATGCTCGATCCGGTCTTCGAGCTCAGGACCGCCGCGTTACTGGCGGACTTCATGCTGGAGCCGCGCTCTTTCGGTATCGAAATCGCTCCTGACGCACCTCTCTCCATCACGAAGATCGGGGAAATCTTCGCCAGCGCCCCCGAGACGCTGCATGAGGTGTTCGGCGTCTCGTTCAGCGTGAACGCGGCGCAGTGATCCGGGCTGTGTTTCCGGAAAGGTTGACAAAAGACCATCCGGGCTTTCCGCTTAAGCCGGCAGAGTCCTGGGGATAGCCGAGGTTGGGGGAGAAGGTGAAAGCCGCGTTTCAGTCGCTTCTCGTCATCGCGATCGTCCTTATCGCCGCGGGGTCAGCCTCGGCGGAGAAGCGGGTCGCGCTGGTCATCGGCAACGACAGCTATCCGGCCCTGGGGGCCGAGGAGCAGCTCAGGAAGGCGGTCAACGACGCCCACGCCGTAGGGGATACGCTGGAAAGCCTCGGCTTCGAGGTGACGCGCGCGGAGGACGTCTCGCGCGGCGAGATGCTTTCCCTCATCCTCGCGACCGCCACGAAGCTGCAGCCCGGGGATATCGCGTTCTTTTTCTTCGCGGGTCATGGCGTCTCGATCGACGGGGCGAACTATCTGCTCCCCAGCGACATCCCGGAGGGGACCGGCGGCGAGGACCTGATCCGGTTCAGCGCGATATCCGAGGCCATGGTGGTGGAGACGCTGAAGGCCAAGGCGGTGCGCGTCGCCATGGTCGTCCTCGACGCCTGCCGGAACAACCCGTTCTCGCAGGGCGGGACGCGCGCCTTCGGCGACGGCACGCGCGGACTTTCGCGCCCGCCAACCGTGCAGACCGAAGGCGTCTTCGGCCTCTATTCGGCCGGCTTCGGCGAGCAAGCGCTCGACCGCCTAGGCGATGAGGATCCCGATCCCAACTCGGTGTTCACGCGCGTTCTCGTGCCCGCGCTGCGCCAGCCGGGCCTCAGCCTGATCGATGTGGCATACGCGGTGAACGAGGACGTGGCTCGGCTCGCCCGGTCCGTCGGCCACGAGCAGAACCCCGCCTACTACGACCAGGCGCGCGGCCGCGACATCGTGCTCCTGGAGGCACCGGAGCAATCCCAGCAGACCGGGCAGGCCGGCCCCGAAGCCCAGCGCGAGCGCGGCTCGGATTCCGATCCCTGCGCCGCGGCGCAGCTCCACTTCGATGCGGCGCGCGAGCTCGGCCGCGTGGAGGCCCTTGAAGACCACGTCAGTCGCTTCCCGCAATGCCAGTTCGCCGCGCTGGCGCGGATGCTGATCGAGAGCCTGGAGGGCAGGCCCGGCGAGCAGGTCGCCACGCTCACCCCGCCGGACTCCCGGGCGGGGGAGCCCGGGGCTCCCGCCGACGACGGGACGCTCCTGGCGGAGTGCAAGCAGGCCGCCGCTGACCCGGCCACGCCGGAGGAGATCGCCGCGGCGATCGACGCGTGCACGCGTGCCCACGAGCGCGTGCCCGGAGATGCGCTGACCATGCATTTGCTCGGCAACAGCCACAACGCGTCCGAGCGCTATGAGGAGGCGGTCGAATGGTATCGCCGGGCTGCCGATCTTGGCTTGCCGGAAGCGCAGAACTCGCTCGGCCTCAAGTATGATGCCGGCGAAGGCGTCCCGCTAGACGACAGGGAGGCAGCGCGGCTCTACCGCCGTGCCGCAGAGCAGGGCCTGGCGGTGGCGCAGTACAATCTCGGCCTCATGTACCATTACGGCGAGGGCGTGCCGAGGGACACCGCGGAAGCTGCGCACTGGTACCGGCTCGCCGCCGGCCAGGGCC
>CAZMJQ010000460.1:0-3896 GCA_964566475.1 uncultured Propylenella sp.
CGGACCGTCATGCGCTTCGGCGCCCATCATTCGCGGATACGGCCGACTGGCCGGGGCCGGTCGCCGCCGCGAGTGCCAGCGCCGCCGCATCGAGCAGTCTTGCGCGCGTCATCCCGCTGCGACCCAACGGCGGGACGTGGATGAAGCCGACCCGCGGCGCCGCTCCGGCATGGAGCGAGCGGTAGAGCGTGGCGTTGCAGACGTAGCGCCCTGCGTCGTCGGAAGGCCCTGCCGCGTACCCGGCGCCGACCAGAGCCTCGGCGACAGCATCCACAGCAAGCGTGGCCTCCAATATCTCCGGCCCGTTTCGGCGCGCCCGCCCGAAGCGCGGCACGAAGCCGGCGGCATCGGGTTTCGCCGGATCGGCCGCGTTTCGCGCCACGCGCTCCACGTGGATCGCCTTGATCCGATGACTGAGCCCGAAATGCACGACGACGTCCGGCGTGAAGGCCGCATAGAGCCGGCGGAGAATGTCCCAGGACCTGCGATAGTCGGTGGGAAGCACAATGGCCTTGAGCGCTCCCGCCCCGAACGCCTCCGGCCGCTCGCCCGCCAGCGTCCGCATCAGCGGCTCCGTCGGGTTCTGCGGCGCACCCGGAAACGGCCCGAAGCCGGTGACGAGCAGCCGCGGTCCGTAGCCCGGATGGAGGGGCGACGCCGCGTACTCCGGGACGGCCGTGCACTCTCGCGCCTCGGCTCCCGCATTGCGCTTCGCTCCATGCGGGCTACGACGTCTCGACCGGCCCGTGCATGCGTAGCCCGGATGGAGCGGTGCAGCCGCGTAATCCGGGTCGGCATTGCCACCCGCGCCGCCGTCCCGCATTGCGCTTCGCTTCATGCGGGCTACGCCCCTGTCACGCCGCCTTCTTCGCTGCGATCAGTCCGCGGTTCAGCATCAGCTCGGCGATCTGCACGGCGTTGAGCGCGGCGCCCTTCCGGAGGTTGTCCGACACGACCCACATGGAGAGCCCGTTCTTCACCGTGCCGTCCTCGCGGATGCGCGAGATGTAGGTCGCGTCCTCGCCCGCGCACTCGTAGGGCGTGACGTAGGTCGCCTCCGAGGGATTGTCGACGACGAGGCAGCCCGGCGCCTCGCGCAGGATGTCGCGCGCTTCGTCCGCCGTGATCGCCTTCTCGAACTCCACATTCACCGCCTCCGAATGCCCGACGAAGACCGGCACGCGCACGCAGGTCGCGGTCAGCTTGATCTTCGGATCGAGGATCTTCTTCGTCTCCGCCATCATCTTCCACTCTTCCTTGGTGGAGCCGTCCTCCATGAAGACGTCGATGTGCGGGATGACGTTGAAGGCGATGCGCTTGGTGAACTTCTTCGGCTCGATCGGATCGGCGACGAAGACGGCGCGCGTCTGGTTGAATAGCTCGTCGATGCCTTCCTTGCCGGCGCCCGAGACGGACTGGTAGGTCGCCACCACCACGCGCTTGATCTTGGCGCGGTCGTGTAGCGGCTTCAGCGCCACGACGAGTTGGGCGGTCGAGCAGTTGGGGTTGGCGACGATGTTCTTCTTGCGGAAGCCCTCGATCGCGTCGGCGTTCACCTCCGGCACGATCAGCGGGACCGCGGAATCGTAGCGCCACGCCGACGAGTTGTCGATGACGACGCAGCCCTGCGCGGCGATCTTCGGCGACCATTCCTTGGAAACGGTCCCGCCCGCCGACATCAGCGCGATGTCCGTGTTCTTGAAGTCGTAGTGCTCGAGCGCCTGCACCTTCAGCGTCCGGTCGCCGAACGAGACCTCCGTGCCCTGGCTGCGGCGCGACGCGATGGCCACGACCTCGCTCGCCGGGAAGGCGCGCTCGTCCAGCACCTCCAGCATCTCGCGGCCGACATTTCCGGTGGCGCCGACGACGGCGATCTTCAAGCCCATCTGAAAGCTCCTTCGTCCCTCCCCCGTTTCCCCCGGCACCTTATGCGTGCGCGGGTCTCTCCCTGCCGTTCCCGGGGAGAGCCTTCGGGACGGAGGGCGGAGCTAGCGGGCCGATTTCGTCGTTTTGGAGGGCGCAAGGAGGCCGGCGGTGAAATCCGCCCCGACCGCCGCGAGAAAAATAAGCCCGAGCCGAGCCATGGCACCTCTCCAACAGCCGCTCTTCTAGCGGGAAGGGCGGCGTTGTCAACGCGGAGCCTGGCTTGGCGGCGTGCCGGGCCGGATGCGGACTCAGGCCCGCGTGCCGGTCACCGCCGCCGACGGCTCGTCGGAAAGCCAGCGATAGATCACGCCGCCGAGCGCCCCGCCGACGAGCGGCGCGACCCAGAAGAGCCAGAGCTGCCCGATCGCCCATCCCCCGGCGAAGAGCGCCGGCCCGGTGGAGCGCGCCGGATTGACCGACGTGTTGGTGATCGGGATCGAGATCAGGTGGATCAGCGTCAGCCCGAGCCCGATCGCGAGCGGCGCGAACCCGACCGGCGCCTTGCCGTGCGTCGCGCCCATGATGATGAACAGGAAGAAGCCGGTGAGCAGAACCTCCGCCATGAACGCCGAGGCGAGCCCGTAGCCGCCCGGCGAGTGCTCGCCATAGCCGTTCGCCGCGAAGCCGCCGGCCGGATCGAAGCTCGCCGTGCCGCTGGCGATGACGTAGAGCGCCGCCGCCGCGACGATCGCGCCGGCCACCTGCGCGATGATGTAAGGCGCGATCTGCCCTGCCGGGAAGCGGCCGCCGGCGGCAAGACCGACCGTCACCGCCGGGTTCAGATGGCACCCGGACACATGGCCGATCGCATATGCCATGGTAACGACCGTCAGGCCGAAGGCGAAGGACACGCCGAGCAGCCCGATTCCCACGTTCGGGAAGCCAGAAGCTATCACCGCGGCGCCGCAACCGCCGAAGGTCAGCCAGAACGTTCCTATGGCCTCGGCCGCATACTTTCTGAAGTCGTTCATGCGACGTCTCCTCTCCAGCAACCGGAACTCCCTTCGGCTGCTTAGCCGGCAATATTCGCTGATTCTGGCGTTTCCTGCGATGGCGAAGAGCGCGCCGCTCTCCCATCCGTGATTTGGCGCTCGGCGCGTTCTCTCTACCTTGCCTCGCACAGGAGGAGACCGCCAATGCCCAGACCTAAGCTCAGCCGCCGCGCGTTCCTGGCCGGAGCCGTCGCGACGCCTCTCGCCTCCCGCGCAGCGCTGGCCCATCACGGCTGGGCCTGGACGGAGGACGAGCCGTTCGAGCTGACCGGCGTCATCGAGGATATCTACATCGGCAATCCGCACGTCACGCTCAAGGTGCGTGCCGAAGACGGAGTGTGGGATGTCGACCTGGCGCCGCTTTCTCGGACTCTCAGCGCCGGCTTCAATGAGGACGCCGCCGCTGTCGGGGACGAGGTCACACTGCTCGGCTTCCGCGCCAGCAATCACGCCGAACGGCACATGAAGGCCGCGCGCGTCGTCGTCAACGGCAGCACATACGACGTTTACCCCAATAGGGTCCCTGAGATATAAGCTATTGTAATACCGACGCTTTTTGGGGCGTCCCTTTCCGCTGCGTCCCCCAATGCGTCCCCCATTTGAGACCCTACGCGGGCGTGCCGCGAAGCCGCTGCCCGTAGAAGTCCATGACGCACTGACGGGCCATGCCGGGAATGGTGGCGTTGGGCGGGGCTACGGGGCGGGCGTTTCGCGCGGGCCGCTGGTCGGGGCGATGGATAGGGTCAAGTCGCCGGTTGATTTGGGCGGCGTGGTATTGCTCAACGGGCTCCGCCTAACATCGGGCGGTTGAGGAGGCGTTCGGCGATGGTCGGCCATACAGCTAAGACGATGGCGCACAAAGACCGGAAGCGTGAGGATGCGCGGCATGCGGACTCAATCGGGGCTGCGAAGATGGCCAATCGGCTTTCGGCCGCGGCGCTTATTGTGTCGATCATCGCCTTGGCCTTGAGCATTGCC
>CAZMJQ010000461.1:0-3307 GCA_964566475.1 uncultured Propylenella sp.
ACCCGATCCGCGGCGCCGTCACCTTCAAGTCGACGGTCGGCACCAATGTGGCGTCAGACGCCCTGGCGAACCTCGCGTCGGGCGGCGTGAAGGGCGGCGCGCTCATCGTCGTCGGCGAGGATTACGGCGAGGGCGCCTCCATCATGCAGGAGCGCAGCCACGCCTTCGCCATGAAGTCGCAGATCTGGCTGCTCGACCCGCGCCCCAACCTGGAGACGATCGTAAAGTCCGTGCGTGACGGCTTCGAGCTGTCGGAGGCCTCCAATACGCCGGTCATGCTGGAGGTGCGCATCCGCGCCTGCCACGTGCACGGGCGCTTCAAGGCGCGCGACAACCAGCGTCCGAAGATGACGCTCGCCGAGGCGCTGGAGAACCCTCAGCGCGACGTGAACCGCATCGTGCTGCCGCCCGCCTCGTACCTCCACGAGAAGGAGAAGATCGAGCACCGCTGGCCGGCCGCGGTGAAGTTCATCAAGGAGCGCGGCCTCAACGAGCATTTCGGCCCTGAGGGCGGCGGCAGGGTCGGCATCGTCATGCAGGGCGGCATGTACAACGGCGTCATGCGCGCGCTGCAGCGCCTGGGCCTTGCCGATGTCCGCGGCCGCACCGACGTGCCGCTCTACGTGCTGAACGTCACCTATCCCCTGATCGACGAGGAGTTCCTCGCCTTCGCGCGCGACAAGGACGCGGTGCTGGTCGTGGAGGAAGGCCAGCCCAACCACATCGAGCAGGCCTTCGGCGCGATGCTCCACAAGGCCCGGATCGAGACGAAGCTCTTCGGCAAGGACCCGTTCCCGATCGCCGGGGAGTATACCGGCACGGTGATGCTCGACAGCATCCGGCAGTTCCTCCGGACCAACGACCCGGACCTCCTCAGCGACCGCGACCGCGCGCCGAACGCGCCGCAGCCGGCGACGCTGCCCGATCTCTCGAAGTCCGTGCCGCCGCGGCCGCCCGGCTTCTGCACCGGTTGCCCGGAGCGTCCCATCTTCGCGGCGATGAAGCTGGTGGAGAACGAGCTCGGCCCGCATCACGTGGCGGCCGACATCGGCTGCCACCTCTTCTCCATCCTGCCGCCCTTCAACATCGGCGCAAGCACGATGGGCTACGGCCTCGGGCCGGCCTCCGCTTCCGCCTTCAACGTTCCAGCGAAGAAGCGCGTCATCTCCATCATGGGCGACGGCGGCTTCTGGCACAACGGGCTGAACAGCGGCATCGGCAACGCCGTCTTCAACCAGCATGACGGCGTGACGATCATCGTCGACAATTACTATTCGGCCGCCACCGGCGGGCAGGACATCCCCTCCTCGCGCGCCCGCAACCGCTCGCGTTCCACGAGGCATCCGATCACCGATGCGGTGAAGGGCGTCGGCGCCAAGTGGGTGCGCCACATCGACCGCACCTACGACGTGACGAAGATGCGCGACACGCTGATGGAGGCGCTGACCACCAAGGAGAAGGGACCGAAGGTCATCGTCGCCTCGTCGGAGTGCATGCTCAACCGCCAGCGCCGCGAGAAGCCGCTTCTCGCCAAGGCGATCGCCGCTGGCGAGCGGCGCATCAAGCCGCGCTTCGGCGTGGACGAGGACGTGTGCACCGGCGACCACGCCTGCATGCGTCTCTCCGGCTGCCCGTCGCTCTCGGTGAAGCAGCTCGACGATCCGCTGCGCGACGACCCGGTCGCGGCGATCGACGAATCCTGCGTCGGGTGCGGCAATTGCGGCGAGGTCGCCGACGCGGCGGCGCTCTGCCCCTCCTTCTATCGCGCCGACGTGATCCACAACCCGAGCGGCTTCGACCGCTGGACCGCCCGCATGCGCGCCCGCGTCACCGGCTGGCTCCAGCGCCGCCGCGAGGGCCGACGCCTGGTGTTCGGCACGGCTGGGGCGTGAGCGAAATGCCCGCCATCACCTCCCGGCGTCATCCTCGGACGCGCGAAGCGCGATCCGAGGACCCAGGGCCGCGCGCCGAGCCGCTTGCTACGGCCGCCCCGGGGCCCTCGGGTCTCCGCTTCGCTCCGCCCGAGGATGACAGCGCCGTGGAGGAGGGCCGCGCGGACCTCCGTCTGGAGCCGAATGCGTTCCCGCTGAACCGCATGGGTGCCATCACCTCCCGGCGTCATCCTCGGACGCGCGAAGCGCGATCCGAGGACCCGGGGCTGCGCGGCGGGCCGCCTGCTACGGCTGCCCCTGGGCCCTCGGGTCTCCGCTTCGCTGCGCCCGAGGATGACGGCGCCGTCGAGGGGAGGGCCGCATGAACCTCCGTCCCGATCCCGACAAGCTCTCCGCATCCGAGGACACCGTCATCAAGCTCGCCGTGCTGGCGGTGGGCGGGCAGGGCGGCGGCGTCATCACCGACTGGATCGTGCAGCTTGCCGAGCGGAACGGCTGGTATGCGCAGGCGACCTCCGTCCCCGGCGTGGCGCAGCGCACCGGCGCGACGATCTACTATGTCGAGATGGTGCCGGAGAGCGAGGGCACGCCCGTCCTGTCGCTCATGCCGGCGCCCGGCGACGTCGACATCGTGCTCGCCGCCGAGCTGATGGAGGCGGGACGGGCCATGCAGCGCGGCTTCGTCACACCGGACCGCACCACGCTCATCGCCTCCACGCACCGCACCCTCGCCGTCATCGAGAAGGTGGCGCCCGGCACCGGCATCGCGGATTCGAATCCCGTGCTCGACGCGGCGCGGCAATCGTCGAGGCGCTTCCTCGCGGCCGACCTCGACAGCCTCGCGGTGGAAAGCGGCAGCGTCATCTCGGCGAGCCTCTTCGGCGCGCTGGCCGGGGCGAACGTGCTGCCCTTCGCGCGCGAGACCTACGAGGCGACGATCGAGGCGGGCGGCCGCGGCGCCGCGGCGAGCCTCAAGGCGTTCCGCGCCGGCTACGAGGCGATGCAGCGGCCGGAAGCCGAGGGCGGAGCGGGCATCGGTGCGCCGGCCGAAACTCCTGCCGCGGATCCGTCGAGCGCTGCGGTGTCTGGGCCGGCGCATCAGACCAAGGCCTGGCGGGAGCTGACCGGGACGGTGGGGCGCGACTTTCCGGCTGAGGCGCAGCCGATGCTGCTGCGCGGCCTGGAGAAGGTCGTGGACTTCCAGGATGTCGCCTACGGCGGCGAATACTTGGGCCACATGCGCAAGGCGAGCGCGACCGACGCCGAGGCCGGCGGCGCCACGCACGGCCATCGCTTCACGATCGAAGCCGCAAAATATCTCGCCAACGCCATGGCCTACGACGACGTGATCCGCGTCGCCGACCTGAAGACGCGCGGCTCCCGCTTCCGTCGCATCGAGCGCGAGATGGGCGTCG
>CAZMJQ010000462.1:0-4885 GCA_964566475.1 uncultured Propylenella sp.
GGGCTGAAGCTGCCGATCGAGAGCCATCCTCTGCAGGCGATGGTGTCGGAGCCGATCAAGCCGGTCCTGCCGTGCGTGGTGATGTCGAGCGCCGTCCACGTCTATGTCAGCCAGTCCGACAAGGGGGAGCTCGTCATCGGCGCGGGCATCGACCCGCACGTCAGCTACACCCAGCGCGGCAGTTTCGGCATCGTGGAGCACCAGATGGCGGCGCTGGTGGAGCTTTTCCCGTTTACGTCGCGGCTCAGGCTCATGCGGCAGTGGGGCGGCATCGTCGACGTCTGTCCGGACGCCAGCCCCATCATCTCGAAGACGCGGGTCAAGGGCTTCTACGTCAACGGCGGCTGGGGCACCGGCGGCTGGAAGGCGACGCCCGGCTCCGGCCACGCCTTCGCCGACCTCATCGCGCGCGACGAGCCGAACGCCATCGCCGCGCCCTTCGCGCTGGAGCGCTTCGAGACCGGCGCGCTGGTGGCAGAGCACGGCGCCGCCGCCGTGGCGCATTGAGATGGGCCCCGTCGTCTCGATCTGTCATCCCGGCTTGGCCGTCAGGCCAAGGCCGGGACCCATAACAATCGAAGGAAGTGGGACGGTCCCGACGGCCGCGCTTACAGCCGCCGCCCGCAGTGTCTATGGGTCCCGCACAGCGCCGCTTCGCGGCACTTGCGGGATGACAAACCGAGATGTGCGTGCTCGTCAGAGGAGCGCCCCATGTTCCTGATCCGCTGTCCCTGGTGCGGCGAGCGCGACCAGTCGGAGTTCGCCTACGGCGGCGAGGCGCATATCGCACGACCGCCGCGGAGCGAAGCGATGAGCGACGCGGAGTGGGCCGGCTACGTATTTCTGCGTAACAATCCGAAAGGCGTACACGCCGAGCGCTGGGTGCACAGCGCGGGCTGCCGCCGCTGGCTCAACATGCTCCGCAACACCGCCACCGACGACATCCTCGCTATCTACCGAATCGGCGAGCCGCGCCCCGACGTCGCCGCGAGCCTGCCTGCGACTCCGAGCGGGGAGGCCTTCGGCTCCGGCAACGACGCCGTGAAGGTATTGCCGCGCGCCAAAGGGGCAGGCGAGTGATCCCGGCGGTCGCATCGGCCCGGTTCCTCCCCCGCGAAGCGGGGGAGGGGGACCGCGGAACGCGGTGGAGGGGGCGGCCGCACGGTACAGAGTCTGCCGCCGCCCCCTCCACCATGCTCAGCCTGTCCTCGGGCCGGCCAGAGGCCGGACCCGGGGGCATGGTCTTCCTCCCCCATCTGCCATGGGGGAGGAACTCGGCGCCGTGCACCCCGAGGGCCTCGCCATGACCACCCGGCAGCCCTACCGTCTCGCGAAGGGCGGCGTGATCGACCGCAGCCGCACCGTCGGCTTCACGTTCGCGGGCCGGCCCGTCCACGGGCACCCGGGCGACACGATCGCCTCCGCGTTGCTCGCCAGCGGCCAGCACATGGTGGCGCGCTCGTTCAAGTACCACCGCCCGCGCGGCATACTCGGCGCAGGCAGCGAAGACCCCGCGGCGCTAGTGCAGATCGGCGACGAGGCGCGGACCACCGTCCCCAATACCCGCGCCACCGAGCAGGAGATCTACGACGGCCTCGTCGCGCGCGCGCAGAACTGCTGGCCCACGCTGAGATACGATCTCGGCGCTGTGAACGACCTCATCGCCCCCTTCGTTCCGGCCGGATTCTACTACAAGACCTTCAAGGGGCCGCTCGGAAGCTGGATGCTGTTCGAGCCGTTCATTCGCGCGGCCGCAGGCCTCGGTACCGCGCCATCCGGTCCCGATCCCGACCGCTATGAGGCCGTCAACCGCCACGCGGACGTGCTCGTCGTCGGCGGCGGGCCCGCCGGCCTGATGGCGGCCCTCGCCGCGGGCCGCGCCGGGGCGCGCGTCATCCTGGCGGAGGAGACGCCGGCGCTCGGCGGCACGCTGCTCTCGCGCGACCCGGACGTGCTGTCGATCGAGAATGCGCCGCCGGCGGAATGGGTGGCGCGGCTCGCCGGCGAGCTTGAGGCGATGCCGGACGTCACGGTGCTCACCCGCACCACGGCCTTCGGCTACTACTTGCACAATTTCGTCGGGCTCTGGGAGCGCGTCGCCGATCACCTGCCGGAGGCCCAGCGGCCGAAGCGCCTGCCGCGGCAGCGCCTCTGGCGCGTGCGCGCGCAGGAGGTGGTGCTCGCGACCGGCGCCGTGGAGCGGCCGCTCGTCTTCCACCAGAACGACCGGCCGGGCATCATGCTCGCCGGCGCCGTGCGCACCTACATGCATCGCTACGGCGTGCTGGCGGGCCGACGCATCGTCGTCGCCACCAACAACGATTCCGGCTGGGACGCGGCGCTCGACATGGCGCGCGCCGGGGGCGAGGTGGCGGCGGTGGTCGACATGCGCGACGAGGTGGCGCCGGCGCACCTTTCGGAGGCCGCGCGGCAGGGCATCGCCATCTACGGCAACGCCACGATCGTGGGGACGGAGGGCCGCCACCGCATCCGCTCGGTTGCGGTGCGCGCCATGGCCGGAGGCGGCGCAAGAGGCAAGGCCATCGAGATCGAATGCGATCTCCTCGCCGTCGCGGGCGGGTGGGCGCCGAACGCCGCGCTCTTCTCCCAGTCGCGCGGGTCGCTCGTCTACGACGACGCACTGCAGGCGTTCCGCCCCGGCCGCTCATGGCAGCACGAGCACTCCGCCGGAGCGGCGAACGGCACGTTCGCGATGGCGGAATGCTTCGCGGAGGGCGCGCGCGCCGGAGCGGAGGCGGCGAGCGCCGCCGGCTTCAACACATGGCCGCCGCCGCCGCCGCGCATCGTCGGCGGGCAGACCGGGCAGGGGCCGATCAACGTCATCCCCGAGTTGCCGAGCGGCCGGCTGCCGCACAAGGTGCGCGCCTTTATCGATCTCCAGGACGACGTCACGACCAAGGACCTCGCGCTGGCGGTGAAGGAGGGCTACCGCTCGGTGGAGCACGCCAAGCGCTACACCACCGCTGGCATGGGCACCGACCAGGGCAAGGTCGCGAATCTGAACACGCTGAGCTTCATCGCCTCGGTGCGCGGCGAGCCGGTTCCAGCGATCGGCACCACGACCTACCGCCAGCCCTACACGCCGGTGACGATCGGTGCGCTGGCGGGACAGCATGCCGGCGATCACTTTGCGCCCCGCCGCACCACGCCCATGCACGACTGGCATCGACGCAACGGCGCGATCTTCGAGCCGGTCGGCGACTGGCTGAGGGCGCGCGCCTATCCCCGCGCCGGCGAGAGTTTTGGCGACGCCGTGCAGCGCGAATCGAAGGCGGCGCGCCAGGCGATCGGCGTGCTCGACGCCTCGACACTCGGAAAGATCGACGTGAGGGGCCCCGACGCGCGCGAGCTCCTGAACCGCGTCTATACCAACGCCTGGATGAAGCTCGCGCCCGGCCGCTGCCGCTACGGGCTGATGCTCGGCGAGGACGGCATGGTCACCGACGACGGCGTGACCGCGTGCCTCGCCGACGACCACTTCCACATGACCACGACGACGGGCGGCGCGGCGAGCGTGCTCGGCAAGCTGGAGGACTACCTCCAGACGGAGTGGCCCGATCTCAAGGTCTGGCTCACCTCCGTCACCGAGCAGTGGGCGGTCGCCTCCATCTGCGGGCCGCAATCCGGTGCGCTCGTCTCGGCGCTCTGCGACGATCTCGACGCGGACCCCGCCGGCTTCGAATTCATGACCTGGCGCGACGCGCACGTCGCCGGCATCCCGGTGCGCGTCTTCCGCATCTCGTTCACCGGCGAGCTCTCCTACGAGATCAACATCCCGGCGACCTACGGCTTGTGGCTCTGGGAGCGGGTGATGGAGGCGGGCGCCGAATTCGGGATCACGCCCTACGGCACGGAGGCGATGCATCTCCTGCGGGCCGAGAAGGGCTTCATCATCGTGGGGCAGGAGACCGACGGCACGGTGACGCCGGACGATCTCGGCTATGGCGGCATGGTGAAGTCGTCGGCGGACTTCATCGGCCGCCGCTCGCTCAGCCGCTCCGACACGGCGCGCTCCGACCGCAAGCAGCTCGTCGGTCTCCTCACCGACGATCCGCTCCACGTGCTGATGGAAGGCGCGCACGTTATCGCCACCGAGGCGGAGATCGCGCCGCCGGTGCCGATGCTCGGCCACGTCACGTCGAGCTACTTCAGCCCCAACCTGGGCCGCTCGATCGCAATGGCGCTGGTGAAGAACGGACGCGCGCGCATGGGCGAGCGGCTCTTCGCATCGCGCCGCGACGGGGCACCGCTCCCCGTGACGGTCACGGGCACCGATTTCCTTGCTGCGGGGCAGAGCGGGGAGGTGGCCGATGTCTGAGGCGCGCCAGCCGGAGCGGCGCTCGCCGCTCTTCCACCGCAGGCCGCTGGAGGGCGAGGGCGCCGCCGTGCGCATGGTGGAGCAGCCGTTCGTCGGCAAGCACATCCTGCGTGCCGATCCGAACGCCGCAGTCGAGCCGCTGAGAACGGCGCTTGGACTGGGGCTGCCCTTCGATCCGCTCACGAGCTCGCTGAGCGGTGAGACCGCGTTCCTGTGGTTGGGGCCTGACGAGTGGATGCTGGTGGCGCCGGAGGGCGAGGCGGCGGAGCGCGCGTCAACCGCGCGCACGGCGCTCGCCGGTTTGCATCACCAACTCGTCGACGTGAGCGACTACTACACGGTGATCGAGGTCGCCGGGCCGCGGGCGCGGGAGCTGCTGATGAAGCTCACCCCGCTCGATGTGCACCCGCGCGCCTTCCGCGCCGGCATGGTGACGGGCTCGCTGTTCGGCCGGGCCAACGCAACGCTCTGGCAGGCGGCGGACGACGCGGAAGACGGCGGTCCCGTCTTCCGACTCTTCGTCCGCTGGTCGATGGCCGATTACCT
>CAZMJQ010000463.1:0-2853 GCA_964566475.1 uncultured Propylenella sp.
ATGGCGGCGGTCGGCTCGTCCATCAGCACGATCCTGGCGTCGGATAGCCGCGTGCGGGCGATGGCGACGGCCTGGCGCTGCCCGCCCGACATGCGGCGCACCAGGTCGCGCGGCCGCGTCTCCGACTTCAGCTCGTCGAAAAGCCCGGCGGCCTTCGCGTGCATCGCCCGCGACATGATGAACTTCAGCGGGCCGACGCGCCGGGTGATCTCACGGCTGAGGAAGACGTTGGCGGTGGCCGTCAGGTTGTCGCAAAGCGCCAGGTCCTGGTAGACGATCTCGATCCCGGCCTGGCGCGCCTCCACCGGCTTGTGGAAGCGGACGGGACTGTCGTGCAGGAGGAGTTCGCCGGAGGTGGGCGGGAAGTTTCCGGCGATGATCTTGACCAGCGTCGACTTGCCGGCGCCGTTGTCGCCCATGAGGCCGAGGACCTCGCCGGGCTCCAGCGTCAGGTCGACGTCGGTCAGGGCCCGGATCGCCCCAAAACTCTTCGATATGTGCTTGAGCTGAAGAACAGCCACGAAACCGACGCCCCCACCCGAACCGACATTTCCTCCCCGGCGGGCTGCGCGCCGGTTGTTGGGCCGGACGATAGGAGCGTCGCCTGGCGTTGTCCAGCGATGCGGGAAGAGGTCATGAGAACGAAATGCCGCGAGCGCGACCAAGTATTAACGGTTGTGCGGCACGCTAACGGCGGGGTTCGAATCCCCTGTCGCTCATTCCTTCGGCCGCGCGATGCCCTGGTGGGCACGGTCAGCGGGAAGAGGGAGTGGTCAATGGTCCGGTACACCTTCAAAGGGCCTCTTGGCGCCAGCCGAAAGGCAAGCCGGGAGTGAGCTCTGCGGGCTTCGGCCCCCGCTCGTTCTCCGCGGCGTCAAGAGGCTCGAAAGGTCCGCTGCAAAGAGGACGAGGGAGCCGATGGAGCCCGGGACAATAGCTCTTTTCATCATCGTGCTGGCGGTAGTGGGAGGGCTTCTCGCCTTCCGCTGGCTTAACGCCGCGAACGGACCGTTCATGACGGTGTTCGAGTGGGAGCACGGTGTGGCCTATCGAAACGGCCGCTTCGAGGCGCTGCTTCCTCCCGGCCGCTACTTCACTTGGCCACGATGGCAGCGGAGCATCTTCAAGCTGCGACGCGGCGAGCAGGTACTGACGATGGGGCCGTTCGACGTCACCAGCTCAGACAAGCTCGTCTATCGCATGTCCGCGACGTTCATCTACCGTTTCGCCGACCCGCGCCAAGCGCTGGAGAACAGCTACGTCGAGCGCATCAACGTCGCGGTGGCAACAGCGCTCGTCAGACTGGCTTCCGAGCGGACACTCGAGGCGCTCATGACGGACCGCGCGGCGCTGGACAGCGAGCTGCGCGACCTGATCGGCTCGCCGATTGCCGGATGCGAACTCGTGAGCGCCACGATCGGCGGGGTGGTCCTTCCGCCCGAGGTTCGGCGGCTCTTCTCGGAGGTTGAGCGCGCGCGGCTGGAGGGGGCGGCAGCACTCGAGCGGGCGCGCGGCGAGCAGGCATCGTTGCGCTCACTGGCGAACACTGCCCGCATGCTGAAGGGCAATCCCGAGCTGATGAACCTGCGCGTCCTGCAGGCTCTTTCGAGCCGAGGCGCAGGAACGCTCGTCCTCGGATCCAACGCGATCCTGCCCGTCGGAGAGGGCGGCAGCGAAACGTCCTAGCGCCGGCATTCGCAAATAGCTGAGTCGACTCTTGCGTTCTCGGGTGGAGCGAAGCGGGAAACCCGAGAACCCAGGGGCCGGTCGCTCTGGGTCGTCGGGTCTCGCTGCGCTCGCCCGAGGATGACAACCTTCCGTATCGCTTCTACGATTCAAGGCACGAGCCGCATCGCCCCACGTTGTCGGATCGCGCTTCGCCTCGCCAGGCAGCCTTTCAACCCACCACGATAATATGCAGGGCGCGCGGGCCGTGGGCGCCGAGGATCAGGGTCTGCTCGATGTCGGCGGAGCGGGAGGGGCCGGTGACGAGGTTGACGGTGCGCGGCGCCTGGCCGGCGCCATACGCCTCGCGGATGCGGCGCCACACCGCCTCGTAGTCGCCGGCGATGTCGTCGGCGTCGATCATGACGATGTGCGTGTCGGGCAGGAGGTTCAGCGTGGTGGGATTATCGGGGCCGGAGACGAGCACCAGGGTGCCGGTCTCGGCCACGCCCGCGAAGGCGCGGCTCAGCGAGACGAGGTCGCGGCCGTCGGAGGGGCCGACGAGGCGGTCGAGGTGCGGCTCGCGCTCCCACGGCAGGGCGGCGATGGCGGGGTCGTGGCCGGTGCGGAGCCCGGCCGGAAGGTTGTGCTCGCGGAGATAGGCGGCGATTGCAGCGGGCACGTCCTCCAGCGCGGCGAGGCGCTCGACGGTGGCGGAGACGGACTCGGCCATCCGGCCGAACAGCGCTATACGGCCCTCGCGGTCGAGCTGGCCGCGGGCGGGGATGAGGTTCGGCTTCGGATCGTCGAGCCGCTCCGAGACGGCGCGGCGGCGCTCCGCCTCATCGCCGGATGCGCCGAGCGCGCGCCGCACCTTGCCGAGAACCGCGTCACGCCCGTTCATGGCCGCCGATCCGTAGCCCGGATGGAGGGGCGAAGCCCCGAAATCCGGGACGGCGGTAGCGACTGCGAGTCCGCTCCCGGATCGCGCTTCGCTTCATCCGGGCTACCAAGTGCGCGCCGTAGCTTGGTCCTCATGCCGCGCGCTTCCCGCTCTTGTAGAGATCGATGAACGTGCGGCCCTCGGGGGCGGGCATGTCGCGGTGCTTGGTCCAGCCGCCGGCGAGCGGCAGGGCGCTGAGGCGGCCGTCCTCGCCGGCGAGGTTGCCGAGGGCCTTCATGGCGAGG
>CAZMJQ010000464.1:0-3112 GCA_964566475.1 uncultured Propylenella sp.
GGGCGCATGGAGCAGGTCGGAACGCCTTTCGAGATCTACAACGATCCTCGCACCCCGTTCGTCGCCACCTTCGTGGGAACGCTCAACGTCCTTCCTGCCCGCGTGATCGATCCGGCGACCGGCGCCGTCGAGATCGACGGACAGAAGGTCGTTTCCGCGCGGGCGATAGTCGACGGGAAGGCGGGCGCCTCGCGCTCCGTTGCGCTGAGGCCCGAAGCGCTGTCGTTGAACGGCGCCTCCGAGGACAGGAACCGCCTGTCCGGCACCATCGCGGAGGTGAGTTTCCTCGGGTCGGTCGTTCGCGTTCGCGTGCGCATCGAGGAGAGCACGGTCTCACTCGATACGTTCAACAACCCCAACGTGCCGCCGCCGCGGCACGGAGACAAGGTGACGGTCAGCTTCAAGCCCGAGGACCTGCTTGTGCTGTAGGTCGAGGGCGGACGGAAGGCGCTGCGAGCTCAGGAGAGCCGGCGCGGATCGCGGCTGAAATCGGCGTTCACGACGCGAGCCTGGTAGGCTTGAGCGCGCCCGTCCGCTCGAGCAGCGGATAGGCCGTCGAGGCAAGGTGAGCGTCGATCCGCTTCAGGTCGCGGACGACGTCGAGGTGGAGACCGCTCGTCTCGATCGATGCCCGCCGCCCTTCGCGGACGCGGGCAAAGTGCCGTTCCGTGGAGTTCCGCTCAAGCTCGCGGAAATGCTCCTTCTCCGCCACCAGCCGTCGCGCCGCCTCGGTGTCGCTCGACATGAACACCGCGACTGCCAGCCGCAGGTGGTCGAGGAGCTGGTCGTACATGGCGTCGATCTCGGCGAGACCTTCCGCGGAGAGGCTGAGCTTCAGCTTCATCCTCTTCGACGAAAGCTCGGTGATGTTCCTGTCGATGATGTCCCCGACATGTTCCAGGTTGATGGCGAAGGATTGGATTTCGGAGAGCCGGCGAGCTTCGTCGTTATTGAGGGAGCCACGCGCGACCGCCGCGATGTAGCGCTGGAGCGCTTCGTGCAGCCGGTCGACGATGTCGTCCATCTGCCGCGTCGCGGCCAGCAGGTGGCGATCGTCGCTGTGGAACGTCTGCCGGGTGCCTTTCAGCATCTTTTCCACGACGTCGGCCATGCGCAGCGCCTCGCGCGCGGCATTGGCCAGCGCCACCGCCGGCGTATCCACCGCGCCCGGATCGAGGTAGATCGGCTTGCTCGGGTCGTCCGGCATGGCTCTCGCCGGAAGGAGACGGATCAGCGCCTTTGCCACGAGCGGCAGGATGGCCATGAAGACTGCGGCGAGCGCCAGGTTGAACAGGGTGTGGAAGTTCGCCACGAGCCGGGCCGGCTCCTCGCCGAATGCCGACATCCAGCCCGCGATCGGCCCCAGCAACGGAAGCGCGATTGCCGCTCCGGCGATGCGTGTCACGAGGTTGCCGACCGGCAGGCGAAGCTTCACCGGATCGCCCCCGGGCCCTTCCAGGATCGGATTGATCGCACTGCCGATATTCGCCCCGATCACCATGGCGAGCGACGCCTCCGGCGTCAGAAGGCCGGAAGAGGCAAGCGAGACCACGGCGAGGATGGTAACGACGCTCGAATGCGCCGCCCATGTCAGCGCCGCCGCGACCACAAGGTTGAGCAGCGGCTCGCGCGTGATCGCGCTGAGGAGGTCGCGGATCGTGGTGGACTGCTCGCTCGGCGCGATCGTTCCGCCGAGGAGATGCAGCGAAAGCAGCATCAGGCCGAGGCCGATCGAGACGCGCCCGAGATCCTGAAAGCGCGTGCCCTGGCCGCGCCTGAAAGCGAGGACGCCGGCCGCGATCAGCAGAGGGAACACCAGCGTGATATCGAATGAGAGGACCTGAACGATGAGGGTGGTGCCGACATTGGCGCCGAGCATCATGGCAAGGGTGAGTACCAGATCGGTCGATCCGGGTCCCGCGAAGGAGGTGACCATGAGCGCGGTCGCGGTCGAGGACTGGAGCACCGCGGTCACACCCAACCCGACCAGGAAGGCGTGAATCCGGGTCTTCAGCCCCCTGCCCAGCATGTGTCGCAGGTTCGTGCCGAAGACCCGCACTACGCCGCTCTGGACCATGTGGATGCCCCAGAGCAGCAGGGCGATCAGTCCGATAAACTCTATCAGTACTCGCGTTGCGGACATCCGGCGGCCTTTGCGAGCCAGGCAGGGCAGCGGTGCCGCTGCGTCTGGCCGCTTCTTGAGCTATATCAGAAAACCAACGGTCACGGACGGTTGCGCTTGGATCCCGCGGAAGGGTCAGCCGCCGTCCTCCGCAACAGCCGCCACATGGGCGGGAAAGCTTGGTTCGCGCATGAGCGCCTTGCAGCGCTCGAATCGCGTGACGGAATAGGTCCAGAAATCGTCGGCCGGGTTGTCGTTGGCGTGCTGGATCAGCCCCCACAGCGTCCACAGGAGATCGCACATCGCCTTGTAGACGACGACCCGTCCGCGCTCCTCGGCGGTCGGGACGCGCCCGAAATAGGCGATCATCATCTCCTGCTCCTGGGCGGCGTCGAAGCCGGCCTCCACCGAGAGGTCGCCGATATCCCACAAGGGGTCGTTCATGCCCGAGTATTCCCAGTCGACGATCCACATGCGCTCGCCGGTATCGAGGAAGTTCTCGCAGAGCGGATCGCAGTGGCAGGCGGCGAGCGGCAGCCGGCAGGCCGACAGCGCTGCGCGTACCGATTCGGCCTCGCCCAGCACGTCGCGATACCCATCCGGCAGCGTCACCGTCTTGCCGCCGAGAAGCTTCAGGTAGCTGTCGATCATCGAGAACAGCTCGAAGCGGAAGTCGAACCGCGCGCCCGATTCGTGCAGCATCTTGAACGCCCGGCCCGCACGCGCGGGCGCGCCGGCGCGCGACTTGAAGAGACCCGGGGTCATGGTCGTGGCGCCCTCCACGAAGCGCGTCACCATGATCCCGCTTTCCGGCTCGGCATGAAGCACCTCCGGCGCTGCGCCGGCCGCCGCGGCGGCGCGTGCTGCGCCCGCCTCGTTCTTGCGGTCGATATATTCCTCCGTCCCCTTGCCCGGAATGCGAAGACAGACGTCGCCGGCGCGAAAGACGATGTTGGTGAGCCCCCCAAGCCTTTCGAGCGGCCCGCAATA
>CAZMJQ010000465.1:0-3874 GCA_964566475.1 uncultured Propylenella sp.
TAGGCATCCTTGTGGTGAACCGGGAAATAGAGGATGGCGCCCGGAGCAACGTCGGGCATGTCCATATTGCCGCCCCAGTAATCCGGCTGGAGCGAGGTCACGGCCTCGATCTCCGGGCTGACGCCGAGCGTGCCGATGAACGGCTCATAAGGCAGCGTGATGCGGTCGCTGAATCGGACGCCATCCGTCGTGACCTCCATCTTCTTCACGCGCTCCGGCAGGGGGTCGTTGAGGAGCGCCGTATGGGTCGTGCCGACCAGCCCGCCGAACTCGGGAATAAGCGCGGTGGTGCCCCGCGGCTGCTCGCCGCGCGGCTCTATCGAATGGATGCGGACGGCGATAACGTCGCCCTTCTCCGCGCCCTTCACCGCGATCGGCCCGCATTGCGGATTGAGGAACGGGAAGTTGAGGACCTCGGTCGGCCTGTCGGTCTCCGTCCTCAGCTTCCCCTCGAAGGCATCGACGGTCTCGGCCACCACGATGTCGCCGGGCTCGATCGTGAGCACCGGGTCGGCATAGGGCCCGTAGACGTAGTGGAAGGCCCCCTGCTCCGCTTCGGTCAAACGATGCGTCCCGCCGGGCGCACCGTTGGCGACGCCTCTTTGCGCCATGTGTGAGGTGTCGAACCAGGTCATCGCCGTCTCCCTCGCAGGCTGTTCCGGATTGCCGCTTGACGCACCGCATGCGCCACGCACGTCACCGGTTGAAGCCGCCATGTTTGCGGTGGCGGCGATTTCCTTTCATACTGGTCGCGGATGCGCGCTGATGCCACCCCCCGGGGCGGGCTTCTATTCGCATGCGGCGACGCGCGTCGCGTTTCAAGGAGAGGCGACCCGCAAGATCGCCCGGCAGTCGCAGGAGGAAACGATGCGCTCTCAGTTCACAACAGCCTTATTGGCGTCCAGCATTCTTGCCGGCGCCGCCGCCGGCGCCAGCGCGCAGGAGCTGGTCACGACCGACCGCGTCGGCAGCGCGGACGCGCCGAACGTGCTCACCATGCGCGCCAACCCCAACCAGTCGCCCAACAGCCCGAGCCCTGAGCAGAAGGCCGCCTTCGCGGAGGTCTGGCAGGCTTTCGCCGAGGCGCACCCCGACTGGCAGCTTCAGTTCGAGTTCTTTACCGGCGACATCGGCGGCGAGCATGCCCGCCTGCTGGAGCAGGCCCGCGCCGGGCGCGCGCCCGATTGCGTGACGGTCGATTCGTTCCAGCTGGCGCTCTTCATCGAGAACGGCGTCTTGCAGCCGGTTACCGAGTACTTCTCGCAGGAGGAGATCGACGACCTCTTCCCCTTCATCCGCGATGGCGTCACCGGCGCGGACGGCGAGATCTATGCCTGGTGGTGGGGGACGGACCTCCGCATTCTCTATCGCAACACGGACCTCGTCCCGGAGGCCCCGCAGACCTGGGACGAGCTTCAGGCCGCGGCGCTGGAGGCCAGCGAGCAGGACGTCGAGGGCGTGCTGTTCAACGGCGGGCGCTGGGAAGGCACCGCCTTCGACTGGCTGGCGCATTTCTGGAGCCAGGGCGGCGAGCTGGTTGACGACAGCGGCAAGCCGATCTTCGGCGAGGGCGAGAACCGCGAATACATGCTGAAGGCGCTCACATTCTATGACGGGTTGGTCGAGAGCGGGGCCGCACCGCGGCGGGTGGCGACGATCAGCGACTACAACGACTTCAATGCCGCGGCGATCGCCGGAACCGCCGCCATGTTCGAGGGAGGGCACTGGCAGCGCTTCCAGCTCGAGGAGTCGATGCCGGAAGACCAGTTCGCGAAATGGGAGGTGTCGGAGCTGCCCGGCCCCACGCCAGAGCAGCGCGCGACGGGAACCGGCGGCTGGACGGTCGCCGCGTTCACCGACGATCCCGAGAAGGTCGAGATGTGCGCCAACGTCATGCGAGAGGTCTTCATGGGTCCGGCGAACGAGGTGATCGGCGACCTTCCCACCCGGCAGTCGCTGTTCGCGGAATTGCCGAAGTTCCAGACGGACTACTTCGCCAAGCTCAGCGAGTACCTCGTGAACGGCAAGGCGCGCCCCGGCGTCCCCATCTATCCGGAGATCTCAAATCAGATCCAGATCATGATGGGTGAAGTGCTCTCCCAGTCGAAGGAGCCGGAAGCCGCGCTGGACGACGCGTGGAACCGGGTGATGGACGCCTACGAGAAGCTCTGACGCACGCGGCCTGCCGGGCGGCCGTCGCCGCCCGGCGGTCTTGGCGGAACCGGCCGACGAACCGATGAGTCAGAGCAGCGTCCTTACCGCAACCGTCCCGGGCGGACAGGTCAGGCGTGCCGCACGGTGGCGGCTGAGCGAGAACCCGTTCGTCTGGCTCGCGCCGCTCGCCGTGCTCCTGCTCGTCACGTACGTCTATCCGGCGATCGACGTGGTGCGGTTCAGCGCCACAGATGCGACGCTGCTGAACCCCGATTATGAATACACGATTTCGACCTATCGGTCGGTGATCCGCAATCCGGACCTGCCGGGTATCCTCTGGACCACGTTCATCTTCGTCGTCGCGAGCGTCATCCTCCAGCTCGTGCTCGGCCTGCTGGTGGCGCTCGCCCTGCACCGGGGCGTCAAGCGGGGTCTTCCCGGCGTCTCAATCGTGCGCGTGATCATCCTCGCCTCTTGGATCGTGCCGGGCGTGGCCGCCGGCATCGTCTGGCAGCTGATGTTCAGCGAAGCGAGCTTCGGGTTCCTGAACGGCCTGCTGCGTATGGGCGGGCTGCCTCGCGTCGCCTGGCTTTCCGATCCCGATCTCGCGATCTGGTCGGCGGTCCTTGCCAACGTCTGGCGCGGCACGGCGTTCAGCATGATCCTGCTCTATGCCGGCCTCCTGGTGATCCCGGCGAGCCTCTATGAGGCGGCTTCGGTCGACGGCGCCACCGGGCTGAAGCAGTTCTGGTACATCACCGTGCCGCAGCTTCGGCCGATCCTCCTGATCAACACGATCCTGATCAGCATCTTCACCCTCAACACCTTCGACCTGATCCTGCCGCTGACCGGCGGCGGACCGGGGCGCGCCACGGAGGTGCTCGCCCTCTACACCTACAACACCGTCTTCCGGAATTTCGATCTCTCGAACGGCGCGGTGCTGGCCGTCCTTCTTCTCGCGATCAGCATGGCGTTCACCTTCTTCTACGTCAGGCTGCTGCCGAAGGAGGACTGAGGGCATGACCGTCTCCCGCCGCGTGCTCCTCGCCGATGCCGGCACGTATCTCGCCTACGCCGTGATCTGCCTCTTCTTCGCGGGCCCGCTCCTGTGGCTGCTGTCTCTCTCCATCCGTACCGGCGCCGAAGTGTACGTAAGCGAGATCCGGCTCTGGCCGCGCGCCCCCACACTGGAGAACTACGCCACCGCGCTCGGCAATCCGCTCTTTCCCATCTACCTATGGAACGGCCTGAAGCTGTCGGTTGCCGGCGCAGTCGGCGCCATGATCTTCGCGACGCCCGCGGCCTACGCGCTGTCGCGGTTCCGCTTCCGCAATCGCCAAGCAGCTATGATCGGGCTCCTTGCCTTCCAGATGATCTCGCCGCTCGTCATCATGGTGCCGCTCTACCGCTACATGGACAATATCGGGCTGACCAACAGCCATTTCGGCGCCATCTTGATCTACATGGCGATCGCCGCGCCGCTCTTCACATGGATGCTGAAGGGCTTCCTCGACGGCATCCCGCAGAGCCTCGAGGACGCGGCGATGATCGACGGCTGCACGCGCTTCGGCGCCTTCATGCGCGTCGTCCTGCCCCTCAGCCTGCCCGGCCTGACCTCGGCCTTCGTCCTTAATGCCATTCTCGGCTGGTCGCAGTTCATCATTCCCTTCATCCTCATCAGCAAGCCGGCCCTGCTGCCGATCGCCGTCGGCATCTTCAA
>CAZMJQ010000466.1:0-5919 GCA_964566475.1 uncultured Propylenella sp.
ATGCTGGTGAAGGGGATCGAGGAGACCGCCGAGGCGGCGCGGCCGCTCGCTTCCGCCGAGATGGTGCTGGTCAGGCTTTGCCATGCCGCCGACCTGCCGACGCCGGACGAGGCGGTCCGCATGTCGCTCGGCGGGGAAGGCGTGAGCGCGCCAGCGGATGCGCCCCCTCCCCGTCCCGCGCAGCGGGCGCGCACGTCAGCGCCGGGCCCGCAGCCGCGAGCCGCGATTGCCGGCAGCGCCGTCAGGGCCGAAGCCCAGCCGGCGCCCGAGGCCATCGAGGAGAACGAGCCGGCGCTTCGGAGCCTCGCCGACGTCATCGCGCGCGCCAGGGCCGAGCGCGACCGGCTGCTCGTGTTCCAGCTCGAACGCCACGTGCGGCCCGTGCACTTCGAGGAAGGCCGCATCGAGATCGCGCTGACCGGGGAGGCGGAGCGCGACCTGCCGCAGCGCCTCGGGCAGGCGCTGCAGAACTGGACGGGCCGCCGCTGGATCATCGCGATCTCCAACACCGAGGCGGCCGGCGAGACGGCGCACGAGGCGCGTGCGAAGAGCCGCGCGGCGATCCTCGAGGAGGTGCGCGCCGATCCGCTGGTGCGCGAGGTGCTACAGCGCTTCCCCGGCGCGGAGATCGTCGAGGTGCGCGAACGCGGAAGCGAAATGGACGACGCGTTGAACGAGGCTGCCGGCGACAGCGATTTTGCCGAGCCGGCGAGCGACGAGGATTGAGATGGCCGATTTCATGGGAATGATGAAGCAGGCGCAGCAGCTTCAGGAGAAGATGCAGAGCCTGCAGACCGAGATCGCCGCGATGGAAGCGACGGGCGCGTCGGGCGGCGGCCTGGTCACGGTCGTGGTGGACGGCAAGGGCGGCATGAAGAGCATCAGGATAGACCCTTCGCTCGCCAAGCCGGACGAGATCGAGATACTCGAAGACCTCGTCGTCGCGGCGACCCGCGACGCGCGCGGCAAGGCGGAGACGCTGGCGGAGGAGAAGATGCGCCAGCTCACCGCCGGCCTGCCGCTCCCGCCGGGGCTGAAGCTGCCGTTCTAGGACGCGGCTGGACAGCCCTCACTTGAGCGACACCCTCTCCTTTGTCATCCCGGTTTGCCGCAAGGCGGCAAGACCGGGACCCATAACCACCGCATTCCGCCGACAGCGTCGCGCGTCTCGAACAGCAGGTGTGTATGGGTCCCGGACTGGCGCTGGCGCGCCATCCGGGATGACAAAGGCAGCGTGGGTTTAGAAGGGACACGCATGGCGCAGCCTGCCGTCGGGGGAGAGATCGAGCGGCTGATCCAGCTGCTGGCGCGGCTGCCGGGTCTCGGGCCGCGCTCGGCGCGGCGCGCGGCGCTGGCGCTGATCAAGAAGAAGGAGGCGCTGATGCAGCCGCTCGCCAAGGCGCTGGCCGACGCGGCCGCGGCGGTAACGGTGTGCTCTGTCTGCGGCAACGTCGATACGCAGAGCCCCTGCACCATCTGCGCCGATCCCCGCCGCGACGGCTCCATCCTCGTCGTGGTGGAGGACGTGGGCGACCTGTGGGCGCTGGAGCGGGCGGCGACGACGCGCGGGCGCTACCATGTGCTCGGCGGCGTGCTGTCGCCGCTCGACGGAGTCGGGCCGGACGACCTCAACATCGCCTCGCTGGTCGGGCGCGTGCGCGAGAGCGGCGCGGCCGAGGTCGTCCTCGCCATGAACGCCACCGTCGAGGGCCAGACCACGGCGCACTACATCACCGACCAGCTCGCCGGCTCCGGCGCCAGGGTGACGCGGCTGGCGCACGGCGTCCCGGTCGGCGGCGAGCTCGACTATCTCGACGACGGCACGCTCGCCGCGGCCATGAAGAGCCGCACGCCGTTCTGAGCTTGCAAGGGGTCCGCGCCAATCGCTGGCGGGCGGACGCGGTTCCGGCTAGTTTGAGCGGACGGAGAACCGCAACCATACGCGGGAGGCTAGACATGTTCCGCGCGCTCGCTCTCGTTCTCGGAATCCTCGCAGGACCTGTCCAGGGCCATGCGGCGGAACGCGTGGCCCTGGTCGTCGGCAACGGCGCCTACGGCGCGCTGAAGCCCGTCCTGCCGAACCCGGCGAACGACGCCGTCGCCATTGCCGCGGTGCTCGACGGCCTTGGGTTCGAGGTCGATGTCGTGACCGACGCCAGCAAGGAGACGATGGAGGAAGCCCTCGCCCGCCTTGCGGTCGCATCGCGCACGGCCGAGGTCACGCTTTTCTACTTCGCCGGCCACGGCCTGCAGGACCAGGGTCGCAATTACCTCGCGCCGGTCGACGCGGCGCTTGGCGACGAGACGGACCTCAGGCGGAGCTTCGTGCGGCTCGACGATGTGCTGGACGATCTCGCCTCCGCCGGCGGGGCGCGCATCCTGCTTCTCGACGCATGCCGCGACAACGACGCGGTCGACGCGCTGCGGGCCGCGGTCCCGTCGCGCTCCGCGGGCGTCTCGCGCGGCTTGGCGCGCGTCCCGAGTGTCGAGGGACAGCTTGTGGCTTTCGCAACGCAGGCGGACCGCGTCGCCGATGACGGCGCCGGAGCCAACAGCCCGTTCACCACGGCGCTGGTGACGCATCTCGCCACGCCCGGCGTCGAGCTTCGCACGTCGCTCACGCGCGTGCGCGTCGACGTGGCCAAGGCGACGAACGATGCGCAGGTCCCGGAGGTCTGGGATTCGGTGCTCGGCGAGATCTATCTCAGTCCCGCGGAAGGGGAGCGCCCTGCCGTGGGCGAAGCAGCGCCTCCCGAGCCTCAGCGCGTCGGGCCGAGCGAGGCGCAGGCCGCATGGGGCACCATCGGGGATACGCAGAGCGTCGCCGTCCTCAGGGCCTTCATCGCGCGTTTTCCGGACACCTTCTATGCCGACCTCGCCACCGCGCGCCTGGTGGAACTGGAGGCCACGGTCGCACCCGAGGAAGAGGTAGCGGAGCGCGCGCCGGCCGAGGCGCCGGGGCCGAGCGTCGACGAGGAGGCGCGGCTTGCGTGGGACGCGGTGAAGGACTCCTCCAGCATCGGCATGCTGGAGACGTTCGCCGCGCGTTATCCCGACGGCTTCTACGCCGATCTGGCGCGGGCGCGCGTTGCCGAGCTGAAAGCGGAGGAGGCGCGGCGCGCGGAGCAGGAAGCCCGGCAGACGGCGGCGGTTGCCCAGCCCGAGCGGCGCGTCACACCGTCCGCACCATCCGCACCGGCGCAAAGCGGGGGCGACTGGTTCGTCATCCTCGGCTCCTTCCCGCATGCGCAGCGGAGCGATGCGTTGAGCCGCCAGTCCTGGCTGCGCGCGCGAGGAATCGACGCGCAGGTGATCGACACGGACACCTACCCCAACCTCACCGACGGCCTCTACGCCATCGTGCTCGGCCCGTTCGGCAAGGCGGCGGCCCAGGCGAACCTGCCGGACGCCCGACGCTTCGTCGGCGACGCCTATGTCAAGTCGGGCTACTAGAAGCGGAGCGCTGGCGCTTGCGCTGATTGCCGCGTCGTCGTTCGCCGGCGCCGCGCCGGATATCCTGACGCGCGCCAAGTGGGGCGCCCGCGCGCCGGTCATGGAGATGGAGCGGAACGATCCCGCCCGCCTCACGATCCACCATACCGCGACGGCGCCCAGCCCCGGCAGGAGTCTCGCCGAGAAGCTCGTCTCGCTGCAGCGCTTCTCGCAGTCGGAGGAGCGGCTTGCGGACGGGCGGCTGAAAGTGGCCTGGGCGGACATCCCCTATCACTTCTACATCGACGTGAACGGCAATGTCGGCGAAGGGCGCGAGGCCGCGTTCATCGGCGACACGAATACGGACTACGACCTTCACGGGCACATCGGCATCGTGCTGGAGGGGAACTTCGAGGAGGCGCCGCCCGCGCCGGTTCAGGTCGAGGCGCTGGTCGGGCTGCTCACCAGCCTCGCCGAGGAGCACGGCATCCCGCCGGGCGAGATCGAGGGTCACCGGGACTACGGGCAGACGCTCTGCCCGGGGAAACACCTCGCCGCGCTCATCCCCGACATCCGGCGCGACGTGGCGCGGGCGCTGGCCCGGTAGCCCGCGCTCGGGAGAAGAGCATGCCGCAGGCCGACAACGCCGATATCGTAATCTACTATGCGCCGCGCACGCGCGCTTTCCGTGCGCTGTGGTTCCTGGAGGAGCTCGAAGAGCCCTACCGCATCGCGCCAGTGGACCTTGCACGCGCCGGGCACAAGAAGCCCGAGTTCCTGAAGCTCAATCCCATGGGCAAGCTGCCGACGGTCGTCGACCACGGCGTGCCGATGGCGGAAAGCGGCGCGATCCTCCTCCATCTCGCCGACAAGTATTCCGCGGGCACGCTGGCGCCGCTGCCCGACGATCCCCGGCGCCCCGATTACCTCCGTTGGCTGTTCTTCGCCGTCGGCGTGATGGAGCCGGCGTTCGGCGAAAAGTTCTTCAAGTGGGAGGACATCCCGCCGCACCGCGCCGCATGGGGCAGCTTCGCCGAGATGGAGCGCGTGGTGACGGACGCGCTGACCCCCGGCCCGTACCTGCTCGGGGAGCGGTTCACCGCCGCCGACGTGCTCGTGTGCTCGAACCTGCACTGGGGCACATTGTTCAAGCTCTTCCCGGAGACAGGCGTCATCGCCGACTACGTGGCGTGCTGCGCCGCCCGGCCCGGGCTGAAGCGGGCGCTGGCGATCGAGGAGGACTACGTGAAGAAGATGAAGGCGGGGCCGTAGCCCGCATGGAGCGACCTGTCCGCCGAAGCCCGAAGGGCGAAGGCGGAAGCGCAATGCGGGGCGGGCTTGTGCGGGCGGACCGCCGTCCGGGATTGCGCGGCTCCGCCGCTCCATCCGGGCTACGAGCTACGAGCGCCGGTGCCTGACGCGGACACCGGTCCACCTCCCCCTTGCGGGGAGGTCGAAATTTCCAAGCCGGCAGGCGCAGGAAATTTCGGGTGGGGGTCGCTGAGCCGGCGATGACCCCCACCCGAAAATCGCCGCGCCGACGCTTGCGATTTTCGACCTCCCCGCAAGGGGGAGGTGTGAGCCTGTGCCTTACGCTTCTTATTCTCGTCCCCTCTACTCCCCCGCCAGCAGCATCGGCTGGCGGTCCTCGTCGCGTTCCTCAAGCCCGATCTTCTCGATGCCGCGGCCGCGGCTGGTCACCTTGTCGGTGGAGATGAGGATCTGGTCGATGTCCTTCTGCACGCGGCTGAAGTGCACGGAGAGCTGCCGCACGCGGTCGTCGAGGCGCTCCACGTCTTGCATCATCTTCGCCACCTCGTCCTGGATGACGTGCGCCTGCTCGCGCAGGCGATGGTCGCGCAGAACCGCCTGGATGACCTGGATGGAGAGCAGCAGCAGCGAGGGCGAGACGATGACGATGCGGGCGCGGTAGGCGCGCTGCACCACGTCGTCGAAGCTCTCGTGGATCTCGGCGAACACGGACTCCGACGGCACGAACATGAAAGCCGTGTCGTGCGTCTCGCCCGGCACGAGGTACTTTTCCGCGATGTCCTTGACGTGCTTCTGGATGTCGTTGCGGAACTGTGTCTGCGCAGCCTTCAGCGTCTCGGGCGTCTCGGCGGCCTTTAGCGCGTTGTAGGCCTCGAGCGGGAATTTCGCGTCGACGACGAGGTGCGGCGCGCCGTTCGGCAGGTGGATGACGCAGTCGGGACGCGCTCCCGATTTCAGCGTGAACTGGAAGGCGAAAGAGCCGGGCGGCAGGTTGTCGCCGATGATCGCCTCCATGCGCCCCTGGCCGAAGGCGCCGCGCGACTGCTTGTTGGCGAGGATGTTGGAGAGCGCCGTCACCTGCCCGGTGAGGTCGGTGATGTTGCGCTGCGCGGAATCGATCACGGCGAGCCGCTCGTGCAGGCGCTTCAGGTTCTCGTGCGTGGTCTTCGCCGAATCGCCCATCGACTGGTTGAGGCGGTGCGACAGGCCGTCGAG
>CAZMJQ010000467.1:0-2751 GCA_964566475.1 uncultured Propylenella sp.
GCCGGCCGCCAGCGCGGCCCCGGGTTTTCAGGCATTTAGACGGGGGTCCCGGACCCTGTCCAGCAAGCGGGGCTCCCGGTCCACCCCCGCGCAGCGGGGGAGGGGTACCGCCGATGGGGGTGGAGGGGGCGGCTGCACGGCACGGAGCCAGCCGCCGCCCCCTCCACCCATGCGCAGCCTGTCCTCGGGCCGGCGGAAGGCCGGACCCGGGGGGAATGGTGCCCCTCCCCCACCGCAAGCAATGGGGGAGAAACCGCCCCTAAGCCGATATCGCGCGAACCTTGGGCGAGGCGGCCTGATCGAGCGCCTGGATCAGGTCCTCGGCGAGGTCCTCCGGGTCCTCCAGCCCGACGGAGAGCCGCACCAGGCCCTCGCCGATGCCGAGGGCCGCGCGCTCCTCCTCCTTCAGCCGCTGGTGGGTCGTGGTCGCCGGATGCGTGACGAGGCTCTTGGCGTCGCCGAGATTGTTGGAGATCTTCACGATCTGAAGCGCGCGCAGCACGTCGAAAGCGCCGCGCTTGCCGCCGGCCACATCGAACGAAATCATCGTGCCGCCCGACGTCATCTGGCGTTTGGCCAGCGCGTGCTGCGGGTGGCTCTCGTAGCCGGGATAGTAGACGCGCTCCACGGCGGGGTGCGCTGCCAGAACCTCCACCAGCATCGCCGCGCTTTCCGCCTGCCGCCGGACGCGTATCTCCAGCGTCTCCAACGCCTTCAGGAGCACCCAGGCGTTGAACGGGCTGAGCGAAGGGCCGGTGTGCTTGAGGTAGGGGAAGAGCTTCTGCTCGATCCATTCCTCGTCGGAGAGCACCACGCCGCCGAGGCAGCGCCCCTGCCCGTCGATGTGCTTGGTGGCGGAATAGACCACCGTATGAGCGCCGAGCTCCAGCGGCTTCTGGAAAATGGGCGTGGAGAACACGTTGTCGACGATGAGGCGCGCGCTAGCGGCGCGGGCGATCTCCGCCACGGCCGCGATGTCGATCAGCTCAAGCGTCGGGTTGGAGGGGCTCTCCATGAAGAAGGCCCGCGTCTCCGGCCGAACCGCCTTCCGCCACGCGTCGATGTCGCGCCCGTCGACCAGCGTGGAGGCGATGCCGAGCCGCGGCAGCACGTTCGTGATGACGTAGTCGCACGAGCCGAAAAGCGCGCGCGAGGAGACGACGTGGTCGCCCGCCTTGAGGTCCGAGAGGAGCGACGCGGTGACCGCCGCCATGCCGGTCGCAACGGCAAGCCCCGCCTCCGCGCCTTCGAGCAGGCGCATGCGCTCCTCGAACATGGCGACCGTCGGGTTGGCGTAGCGCGAGTAGACGAAGCCGGGGTCTTCGCCCTTGAAGCGCGCTTCCGCCGCCTCTGCGTTCTCGTAGACGTAGCCCTGCGTGAGGAACATCGCCTCCGACGTCTCTCCGAACTGCGAGCGGTCAGTGCCGCCATGCACGAGCTCGGTTGCGGGACGATAGCGCTTCTGACCGGGACTCCTGGTCGTCATGGCGGAAACCTCCAACAAAAATCCCGGCCGCGCTTCCCTTGAAAAGCACAAGACAGGGGGCTTCCACCTCCGGCCTTTTAGCATGTTCGTTTAGCGTGGTTGCAAGCCGGCCGGCACAAATCACCACGGAACGATTTGAGATAGCCGCTCCCGCCCTTGGCGTCAACGCCGGCCTCCGATAGAGCGATGGGCCATGAGCCGCCGCCCCAACCCTACCTCCCCCTTGCGGGGAGGTCGAAATTTACAAGCCGAAGGCGCAGGAAATTTCGGGTGGGGGTCTCCGTCGCCGCCGGTCCTTACCCCCACCCGAAGTTCGCTGCCGCTTCGCGTCACCGAACTTCGACCTCCCCGCAAGGGGGAGGTAGGAGGCCGCGCGGCGCTGCCCCGCCCCCGAGCCTGCCGCTCCCCGGCGGCTGTTTCTCCATGACCCCCGAGGGCATCCTTCCCGACCGCGACATCCGCAAGCTCATCGCGGATGGTGCGATCACGCTCGGGGAGCCGGCGGCGGAGAATCAGGTGCAGCCGGCGAGCCTCGACCTGCGGCTCGGCAGGAAGGCGACGCGGGTGCGGGCGAGCTTCCTCCCCGGCCCGGATTTCTCCGTCACCGACAAGCTGAGGCAGCTGGCGCTGCACGAGTTCGATCTGTCGAATGGCGCGGTGCTGGAGACGGGCTGCGTCTACATCGTGCCGCTGCTGGAAACGCTCGCCCTTCCCTCCGACATCGCAGCCAGCGCCAACCCGAAGAGCTCGACCGGACGCCTCGACGTCTTCACCCGCGTCATCACCGACGCAGCGCGCGCCTTCGACCAGATGCCGGAAGGCTATTCCGGGCCGCTCTTTCTGGAGGTCAGTCCGCGCACCTTCCCGGTCCTGGTGCGGACGGGCTCGCGCCTGTCGCAGATACGCTTCCGTCGAGGCGACGCGGCGCTCGACGATGAGGCATTGGCCGATCTGCATAGACGCGAGACGCTCGCCACCGGCGATGCGCGATTCGTGAACGGGCTGGCGCTATCGATCGACTTGGAGGGGAACGCCGGCGAAGATCAGGGCGGGCTCGTCGGCTACCGCGCCAAGCGCTACACCGGCGTCATCGACGTGGACCGGATAGGCGCCTACGACGCGAGCGACTTCTGGGAGCCGATCATGCGCCGCGACCGCGCCGAGATCGTGCTCGACCCGGCGCAGTTCTACATCCTCGTCTCGAAGGAAGCGGTGCACGTGCCGCCCGGCTACGCGGCGGAGATGGTGCCGTTCGACCCGTTCGT
>CAZMJQ010000468.1:0-6502 GCA_964566475.1 uncultured Propylenella sp.
CCGTCGACGACGATCCTGCCCTGCTGATGCTCCTCCAGCCGGTTGATGCAGCGGATGAGCGTCGACTTGCCCGACCCCGACGGCCCGCAGATGACGATGCGCTCGCCCTTCATGACGCGCAGGTCGATGTCGCGCAGCACATGGAACTCGCCGAACCACTTGTTGAGCTTGACGATGTCGACGGCCACGTCCGTGTCCGAGACCTTCGGGGGGGCGGCGGAACTGTTTTCGGCGGCGGCCAGGTTCTCGCTCATGCGTCAGGTCCTCTTCAGCGGTGGCCGGTATGGAGCCTGCGCTCCATGTACTGTGAGTAGCGGGACATCCCGAAGCAGAATATCCAGAAGATGAAGGCCGCGAACACCAGGCCCGTCGCCGGGGTCGACGGCGTGATCCAGTTCGGATCGGAGAATCCGCGCCGGACGGCATTCAGGAGATCCGCCAGGCCGATGATGTAGACGAGGCTGGTATCCTTGAAGAGCCCGATGAAGGTGTTGACGATGCCGGGAATGACGAGCTTGAGCGCCTGCGGCAGGACGATCATGCGCATCATCTGCCAGTAGCCGAGGCCGAGCGACTGGGCGCCCTCGTACTGTCCGCGCGGGATCGCCTGCAGCCCGCCGCGAACGACCTCGGCCATGTAGGCGGCCGAGAAGAGCGCCACGCCGACGAGAGCGCGCAGGAGCTGGTTGAAGTTCACCCCGCCCGGCAGGAGCAGCGGCAGCATGAAGCTCGCCATGAAGAGGACGGTGATCAGCGGCACGCCGCGCCAGAACTCGATGAAGATGATGCACACCAGACGCACGGCCGGCATGTTCGAGCGGCGCCCCAGCGCCAGCAGGATGCCGAGCGGCAGCGAGGCGGCAATGCCGGTCACCGCCACCACCAGGGTGACGAACAGGCCGCCCCAGAGGTGCGTCGGCACGGGGCGGAGCCCGAAGTCGAACGTCAGAACGAAGATCAAAGCGAGGACGGCGGCCGCCGGGGCTAGGACGATCGCCAGCTTCTGCGGCGACATCCCCTCCTTCGCCATGACCGCGGAAGCGATGCCGAGCAGCACCGACAGCAGCGCGCCGATGAAGGCGACGAGCGTCAGCGGCGAGAACCTCGTGTCCAGGAGCTGGAGGCTCGACCCGTCGAAGTAGCTTCCGGCGAACAGGACGACCAGCGAGAGCGCGGCGACGACGAGCGCGCTCCGCGACAGGCGCTCGTCCGTTCCGGCGAACCTGCCGGCCGCGATGAGCACGGTCGCGACCGCGCCCGCCAGGAAAAGGAACGCGACCGTCCCGCCCGAGAGGTCGAACTCCCCGCCCGTCAGGAGCACGAGCGACACGAACGGGAAGACCAGCGCGAAGAGCACCGCGCAGATCCTCTTGTGCGGGATGCGCGGCCAGGCGAGCCACAGGATGAGCAGCGCGAGCGAGAGGAACACGAGGTCCACGCGCCAGCGCTCCGCGATCGGATAGGTGCCGTAGATGAATGTGCCGAACTTGGCGCGGATGAACGCCCAGCAGGCGCCCGCCACCCCGCCCGCCTCGGGCAGACACGCGGTGCGGTCGCTCCCGGTGAAGGTCGCGTCGAGCAGCGCCCAGTTCAGCATGCCCCAGGCGGCATAGAGGATGATGACGAGCGATACGACGGTCAGAACCGTGTCGGTGGGACCGCTGAAAAGATGCTTGCGCCCGAGCGCCAGCATGCCGCGCTCGCTCAGGGGCGGAGGCAGCGGCTCCTTGAAGCCTCGGGCGACGTAGGGGGCGACTTGTTCTTCCATGCCCTGCCCTCAGCGCTCCACCAGCGCCATCTTGGCATTGAACCAGTTCATGAAGAGCGAGACCGTGAGGCTGATGGTCAGGTAGACCGCCATCCACAGGGCGACCACCTCCACCGATTGGCCCGTCTGGTTGAGCACCGTGCTCCCGACGGCGACCAGCTCGGGGTAGCCGACCGCAAGGCCGAGCGATGAGTTCTTCGTCAGGTTGAGATACTGGCTGGTGAGCGGCGGGATGATGACCCGCATCGCCTGCGGCACGACAACGAGGCGCAGCGTGTGACCGGGCCGAAGGCCGAGCGAGTATGCCGCCTCGGTCTGCCCGTGGCTCACGGCCAGGATGCCGGCGCGGACGATCTCCGCGATGAAGGCGCTCGTGTAGACCGAAAGGGCAAGGAAGAGCGCCAGGAACTCCGGCTTGATCTGGAACCCGCCAACGAGATTGAACCGGGTCGCCGTCGGATATTCGAGGCTGACCGGAAAGCCGCTCAGGAGAAACACGAGCAGCGGGATCCCCAGGATCAGGCCGAGCCCAGGCAGCAGCAGCGAGCGCCGCTCGCCGGTCGCCAGCTGGCGCGCCCTGTAGTGGCGGCCGAGCGCGACCGTCGCCAGCACGCCGACCAGTATGGCTCCGAGCGTGAAGACCGCGACCGCCTCGAAGATGGCGCTCGGCGTCTGCAGCCCGCGGTTGGACAGAAAGGCCCCGAAGGGAAGCTCATACGCATCCGCCGGGCGGGGCAGCACGGCGAGAACGCCGAAATACCAGAACAGGATGACCAGGAGCGGCGGGATGTTGCGGAACGTCTCGACGTAGACGGTCGACAGCCCGCGCACGAGGAAGTTCGTGGAAAGCCGCCCGATGCCGATCAGGAATCCGAGGATCGTCGCCATGACGACACCGGTGGCGGCGACGATCAGCGTGTTGAGGAAACCGACCACCAGCGCGCGGCCGTAGGTCGAGTTGCTCGAATAGAGGATCGGAAGCTGCGCGATGTCGAAGCCCGAGCGGGTCGACAGGAAGCCGAAGCCGGTGGCGATATTGGCCTGCTGGAGGTTCTGCGCCGTATTGCCGATGAGCCACATCGCGAAAAGCGAAAGGGCGAGGATGAGCAGGATCTGCGTGGCGACGCTGCGGAACCTGGAATTGGTGAGGATGGAATCCCGCACCTCTCCCGGCGAAGACAAGACGTCAGCCGTCATCGCGCCCCCTTCGGCCGTCCGGCACGCAACTCATGCCGGACGGCCGTTTCTGGCTCCGTGGCAACCGGGCGAAGGAAGCGGTCACCACTGAGACGTGGCTCCGCTCAGCGAACCGGCGGAGCGTACTGGATGCCGCCCTCGGTCCACAGGGCGTTGAGGCCGCGCTCGATGCCGAGCGGCGTGTTCACGCCGACATTGCGCTCGAAGATCTCGCCGTAATTGCCGACGGCGCGGATGATGTTGGCGGCCCAGTCGTTGGTGAGGCCGACATCCTCCCCGAACGTTCCGTCGACGCCGAGCAGGCGACGGATGTTGGGGTTCTCCGAGCTCATCATCTCGTCGACGTTATCCTGCGTGACGCCGAGCTCCTCGGCATTGAGAAGCGCGAAGTGGGTCCACTTGATGATGTTGAACCACTGGTCGTCGCCCTGGCGGACCACCGGGCCGAGCGGCTCCTTGGAGATGATCTCCGGCAGGACCATGTGCTCGTCGGCGTTGGCAAGCTCCAGACGCGTGGCATAGAGGCCTGACGCGTCCGTCGTCAGCACGTCGCAGCGCCCGCTTTCGTAGGCGGCGTTGACGTCGGCCTGCGACTCGATGACGACCGGGTTGTAGTCCATCCCCGTCGCGCTGAAGTAGTCGGCGAGGTTGAGCTCGGTGGTCGTGCCGCTCTGCACGCAGACCGTCGCCCCGGAAAGCTCCTCGGCGGAGGAGATGTCGAGCTCCCTGCGGACCATGAAGCCCTGTCCGTCATAGTAGTTGACGCCGGCGAAGTTCAGGCCGAGCGCGGTGTCCCGGTTCATCGTCCAGGTCGTGTTGCGCGCCAGAACGTCGATCTCGTTATTCTGCAGGGCGGGGAAGCGCTGCACGGCCGAGAGCGGCGTGTACTCCACCATGGACGGATCGTTGAAGACGGCGACGGCGACGGCCTTGCAGTAGTCGACGTCGAGGCCCTGCCAGTCGCCCTGGTCGTTCTGCGAGGCAAAGCCGGGAAGACCGGTGTTGACGCCGCAGCGCAATGCGCCGTGCGCCTTCACGTCGTCGAGCGTGGCGGCGGACGCCGCGCCGGCCGTAAGGCCCAGAGCTGCGCCGACCAGTATCGGAAGGATGTGCTTTGTCATGAGTGTCAACGTCCCCTGTTACCCTCAGAAAACACCGAGTGGGGCCGAAAGCGGCGGATTCCGGCGTTGCAAGAACCCGGCCACACCGCTCCAGCCCCGGTGCTCCGCTGATCGAAATCGAAATGTCATGATTGGTCAAGCGCCGCCGTGCTTGGCATCTCGGCAGGCATTGCCCTAATCGGGGCCACCGGAGGGAGTTCCATGGCTGCTGACGACAAAAACCGGACGCGCGGGCGGGGAGCCGCGTGGCAGGCCGACACTGTCCTGACCCACGCCGGCCTCGCCCCGCACGATTTCCACGGCTTCGTCAATCCGCCGGTGGTGCGCGCCTCCACGGTGCTCTTCCCCGACGTGAAGGCGCTGCGCGACCGGCGGGGCGCCCGCTATTCCTACGGCCTCAGCAACACGCCGACCATCGAGGCGCTGACGGGGGCGCTGACGGAGCTGGAGGGGGCAGCGGGAACGGTTCTCCTCCCCTCCGGGCTCGCGGCCGTGACCGTGGCCATCCTCTCGGCGGCGCGGCCGGGGACGCGCGTCCTCATCCCCGACAACGTCTACCAGCCGACGCGCCGCTTCGGCGACGAGAGCCTCCCTGCGCTGGGCGTCGAGACCGTCTACTACGATCCGCTGATCGCCGGCGGCATCGCCGGCCTGCTCGACGGCGCCTCGGTGCTCTTCCTGGAGGCGCCGGGCTCGCACACCTTCGAGATGCCGGACCTTCCGCCCATGGTGGAGGCGGCGCGAGAGGCGGGCGTCACCACGATGATCGACAACACCTGGGCCACGCCGCTGATCTTCCGCCCGCTCGACTTCGGCATCGACATCGCGCTTTACGCCTGCACGAAGTACCAGGGCGGCCATTCCGACGTGATGATCGGCTCCATCTCCGCCAACGCGGCGGCCTGGCCAGCGCTCAGCACTCTTCACCGGAACCTCGGCTTGCAGGCCGGCACCGAGGAGATATTCCTGACGCTCAGGGGCCTGCGCACCATGAGCGTCCGGCTGGAGCGGCACGAGCGGAGCGCGCTTGAAGTGGCGCGCTGGCTCGAAGGGAGAACGGAGGTGGCGCGGGTGATGCACCCGGCGCTGCCGGGCGATCCCGGCCACGCGATCTGGAAGCGCGATTTCGGCCGCTCCACCGGTCTCTTCGGCTTCGTCTTGAAGGGCGACGACCGTCACCGCGTTGCGTTCCTCGACGCGCTGAAGCTGTTCGGGCTCGGCTTTTCGTGGGGCGGCTTCGAGAGCCTGGCGGCGCCGGCGGACCTGGAAACCGGGCGCACCGTGCGGCCGTGGACGGAGGGGCCCGCCATCCGCCTGCACATCGGGCTGGAGGACGTGGCGGACATCGTCGCCGACCTGGAGCGTGGCTTCGCCGCCGCCGCAGAGGTGTGACCCGAAAGGAAACCGCCGCCGGAGGGAGGGCCGGCGGCGGCTTCTTGTGCGCGGCGGAGGTCAGATCGTGGTGACCCGGTAGGCGTAACCGTCGGTGGTGATCGACAGCGCCTCGCAGAGGTTGACGTTGCGGATCTCGGCCGTGGTGCCGTCGGCGTAGGAGAGCCTCACGTCGAAGCGGCAGTAGCCCTGGGTGTTGACCGGGTCGACCACGGCGCCGGAATGGGCCTGAATGACGCCGGGCAGGATGTCGGGACCCCAGAAGTTGTCGTTGATGTGGCTGATCTGGACGGCGAGGACGGCGGTGTCGGCGGTGTTGTTGATCTTGACCCAGCGCTCGTAGGCGGAAGCGGCGTTGGCGGTGAGCGCGCCCACGACGACGAGAGCGGCGGCGAAGCTGTTGCGGATCATCTTCGTGTTCATCTTCATCTCCATCGAAGTGCCCCTCGGGCGTTGTCAACGATCCCTACCTAGACCGCCCCGGCCGGCGCCTTTGTGCGCCCCCGCACAAGCGCCGTTTTTCGCGCCGAGCCCTCGGATTCAGCGGCGTTTCAACCTATATGCGGTCTGCGGCTTGACCGGCGGGCCGGCACGGCCTACCGCGTCGGGCGGAATCGGGGCATGGCGCAGCCTGGTAGCGCACCTGCTTTGGGAGCAGGGGGTCGCAGGTTCGAATCCTGCTGCCCCGACCAGCCTTCGCGCTTTGCGCTTCGGCCCGGCAGGCCGGCCGGGACGTTCGCAACGCGGCACTTTGAGACGACAGACTCGGGACCGGAGCGGAGACGATGACGGCACGCATTTACCAGCCGGCGAAGACGGCGATGAGCTCCGGCCGTGCCAGGACGAAGGGCTGGGTGCTGGAGTTCGAGCCGGAGCGCGCGCGCACGATCGAGCCGCTGATGGGCTATACGTCGAGCGACGACATGCGGAGCCAGGTGCGCCTCTCCTTCGACACGAAAGAGGCGGCCGTCGCCTATGCCCAGCGGAGCGGCCTCCCCTACCGCGTCTTCGACCCGAAGGAGCG
>CAZMJQ010000469.1:0-3201 GCA_964566475.1 uncultured Propylenella sp.
GGCGGGCCTCGGTCTGCCGGTCCCGCCCGGCTTCACCATCACCACCGAGGTCTGCACCTGGTTCTACGCCAACGACCGCACCTACCCGCCGGACCTGAAGGCCCAGGTGGAAACAGCGCTCGGAACGATCGCCGACGCGACGGGCAAAGTCTTCGGCGACAGGTCCGACCCGCTCCTCGTCTCAGTGCGCTCCGGCGCGCGCGCCTCCATGCCGGGCATGATGGACACGGTGCTCAATCTCGGCCTCAACGACGGAACGGTCGAGGCGCTCGCCGCCGCGGCCGACGCGCGCTTCGCCTGGGACTCCTACCGCCGCTTCATCCAGATGTACGGCAACGTCGTGCTCGGCGTGGAGCACCACGAGTTCGAGGCGATCCTGGAGCTGGAGCGCGAGAAGCGCGGCGCGGCGCAGGACACGGATCTCGACGCGGAGGCGCTGAAGGCCATCGTCGGCCTCTACAAGGGGCTGGTCGAGGAGACCCTCGAACAGCCCTTTCCGCAGGACCCGCACGATCAGCTCTGGGGCGCCATCGGCGCGGTGTTCGGGTCGTGGATGAACCCGCGCGCCAAGGCCTACCGGCAGCTGCACGACATCCCCGCCGAATGGGGCACGGCCGTCAGCGTGCAGGCCATGGTCTTCGGCAACATGGGCGACACCTCCGCGACCGGCGTCGCCTTCACGCGCAATCCCTCGACCGGCGAGAAGGCGCTCTACGGCGAGTTCCTGGTGAACGCGCAGGGAGAGGACGTGGTGTCTGGCATCCGCACCCCGCAGGACCTGACGGAAGCCGCCCGCAAGGCGTCCGGCTCGTCCCTCCCCTCGCTCGAGGCTGCGATGCCGGAGGCCTTCGCCGAGTTCAAGGAGACCGCCGAGCGGCTGGAGAGCCACTACCGCGACATGCAGGACGTGGAGTTCACCATCGAGCGCGGCAAGCTGTGGATGCTGCAGACACGCGCCGGCAAGCGCACTGCGCAGGCGGCGCTCAAGGTCGCCGTCGACATGGCGGGCGAGGGGGTCATCACGCGCGAGGAGGCGGTGGGCCGTATCGAGCCGAACACGCTCGACCAGCTCCTGCACCCGACGCTCGACCCGGACGCGGAGCGCACGCTCATCGCGCGAGGCCTCCCCGCCTCGCCGGGCGCCGCCACGGGCGAGATCGTCTTCAGCGCCGACGAAGCGGAGCGGGCGCGCGGTGACGGCCGCGAGACGCTGCTCGTGCGCAGCGAGACCAGTCCGGAAGACATCCACGGCATGGTGGCGGCCGCCGGCATCCTCACCTCCCGCGGCGGTATGACCAGCCACGCGGCCGTGGTGGCGCGCGGCATGGGCAAGCCCTGCGTGTGCGGCGCCGGCGCGGTGAAGATCGACGCCCGGGCGGGTACGATGAGGGTCGGCGGCAGGACGTGGAAGGCCGGGGACGTCATCACGCTCGACGGCGGCACCGGCGAAGTCTTCGACGGAAGCGTCCCCACGCTGAAGCCGGAGCTGACCGGCGACTTCGGCACCCTCATGGGCTGGGCGGACGCGGCGCGCCGCATGAACGTGCGCGCCAACGCGGAGACGCCCAACGATGCCCGCACGGCGCGCGAGTTCGGCGCCGAAGGCATCGGCCTCTGCCGCACCGAGCACATGTTCTTCGAGGGGGAGCGCATCCTCGCCATGCGCGAGATGATCCTCGCCCACGATTCGGAAGGCCGGCGCGCGGCGCTGGAAAAGCTCCTGCCCATGCAGCGGCAGGACTTCGTCGAGCTCTTCACCATCATGCGCGGGCTGCCCGTCACCATCCGGCTGCTCGATCCGCCGCTCAACGAGTTCCTGCCGAAGGAGGACCGCGAGATCGAGGAGGTGGCGAAGTCGATGAAGGTCGAGCCGGCGCTGCTGCGCGAGCGGCTGATCGCGCTCACGGAATCGAACCCCATGCTCGGCCATCGCGGCTGCCGCCTGCTCATCACCTATCCCGAGATCGTGGAGATGCAGACGCGCGCCATCCTGGAGGCGGCGGCCGAGGCGGCGAAGGCGACGGGCGAGCCGGTGGCGCCGGAGATCATGGTGCCGCTCGTCGGCATGCGAAGCGAGCTCGACCACGTCAAGGCGACCATCGACGCCACCGCGAAGAAGCTCGAAGCCGCCATCGGCAAGATCGACTACTTGGTCGGCACGATGATCGAGCTGCCGCGCGCGGCGCTGCGCGCGCAGGAGATCGCCGAGGGCGCCGACTTCTTCTCCTTCGGCACCAACGACCTGACGCAGACGACGTTCGGCATCTCGCGCGACGACGCCGCCGGCTTCATCGGCCCCTACATGGAGCTGGGTCTGATCGAGAAGGACCCGTTCATGACCCTCGACGCCGACGGCGTCGGCGTCCTGGTGCGCGTCGGAGCCAACGAGGGGCGCAAGGCGAGGCCGGAGCTGAAGCTCGGCATTTGCGGCGAGCATGGCGGCGACCCCGCCTCCATCCGCTTCTGCGACGCGGTCGGCCTCGACTACGTCTCCTGTTCGCCCTTCCGCGTGCCCATCGCCCGGCTCGCCGCCGCGCAGGCGGCGCTCGCCACCGCGCAGGTTTCCACAGCGTGACCGGGTAACGTAAAATTCGCTCGGCCGCATTCTCGCCCGATTAACTGCGCTAGATTTCAGGACGTCATGAGTGCGGCGCCTGATTTGCCCTGCGGGGGGCACATCCCGGTTAACCGCCTGTCAACCTCAACTCGGGTTTAATGACGTTGCGGAAAGGCGGACAGCATCTGTTGCAGTCCTGCAACAGGTGCTCTCGAGGTGGAGGGGTTTCTCGCTGTGCATCAGGCGTTTGCGCGTGTTCGCGCTCTAGTGTTGACGGGGACTACGACCGTCTTTTCCATTGCAGCCGTAGCGGCGGCGATCTCGACCGAAACACACACCTCCGTCGTCACGGCAGTCATGGCGGCTCTTCCGCAGGCCGTGCAGCAGGCGCCGGAAGCGGCCCCCCGGGCGAAGCAGCCCATCGCGGCGACAGGCATCGCCGTGCATCGCGCCGATCCGGAACTGACCACGCGCCCCGCGCCGGAGCCGGCGCCCATCTTCTTGCGGCCCGAGGAGATGCCGGCGTCCGGCGTGCTCGCCGAGCGCGGCCTGACCGAGCCGCATCACCCGGATACACCGCTTCTCGTCTTCACGGCGCGGCAGCAACCCCCGCTCCCGGCGGCCCAAGTCGTCCACACGGCATT
>CAZMJQ010000470.1:0-3447 GCA_964566475.1 uncultured Propylenella sp.
GGCAAAATGGGCTGCTGCGAGTCATCCAATCCGGAATTCATCGGCCTCGCCCAGGAGTTCAAGAACCTCAGGCTCGACCGCCGCCAGACGCTGAAGAGCATCGTCGGCGTCGCGGGCATCGTCGCCGTCAGCACCGGAAGCCCGAGGCCGGCGAAGGCGCAGGGGACGAAAGTCCGGCTCGCCTTCTGCGGGCAGCTGCTGTGCGTCGTACCCTACGAGGTGACCCGGGCGCAGGGCCACTTCGCGGACGAGGGGCTTGACGTCGAGCTGATCTACACGCGCGGAGGAGGCGCCGCCGTCCAGGCCCTTGTCGGCGGCGCGGTGGAGTACGCAGGAAGCTCCTTCGACGCGGCGCTGCAGGCGTACAAGAACGGCGCGCCCATCCGCCGCTTCGCGTCTACCGGCCGGCTGCCGTTGTTTGCACTTGCCGTCGCACCGGGGCGTGTGGGCGAGATCTCGTCCGTCGCCGACCTGGCCGACAGAACGGTCGGCGTATCGGCTCTGGGAAACGCCGACCACGCGCTCCTTCTCTTCCTGCTGAGCAAGGCCGGCGTCGATGCGAGCAGCGTGAGCTTCGCGACGCTTGGCACGAACCTGTTCGACGCGCTCCGGCTCGGGCAGGTCGACGCGGGCATGGTGCAGGAGCCGGCCCTGACCCTGATCATGGAGGAAGGCGGCGGCGAACTCGTGAACTTCATGGAGATCGAGCAGGCCCAGGCGCAGCTCGGCGGCGCCTACGAGTTCATGGGAGTCGCTGTGCGGGAGGAGGAGCGCGACCAGCGGCTTGACGAGATGAAGAGGCTTGCGGCGGCGCTCAGGAAGGGCCTGGAGGATACCCGTGTCAACCTGACGCCGGACGAGATCATCGCGGCGCTTCCCTCGGCCCTGATCGCGGGCGGCGATGTGGATCAGCTCAAGGCTATCATCCAGCGTTACCGTGCGTCCCTCTATCCCGAGACCGTCACCATCGACAAGGAGGCAGCCCGGCGCGTCCTGGAGGCGAACGTGGCAGCCGAGATACTCGCGCCGGGGGAAGTCGACCTGGACATTCTGATGGATACGTCGGTTCTCGAGGGCTAGGTGCTGCAGGTCAGGAACGTCTCCCTCGCGTACGATGCCGAACCGATCCTCGAAGCGATAGATCTTGAGGTAGAGACCGGCCAGTTCGCCAGTCTCATCGGGCCGTCGGGGTCCGGCAAGACAAGCATCCTGAGGGCGGTGACGGAGCTGATGCGGCCGCGAGAGGGCACGATCAGGCTCGACGTGCCGCTGACCGACGTCGGGTTCCTTTTCCAGGACGATGCGCTCCTGCCGTGGCGGACTGCCCGGCAGAACGTCTCTCTCGGCCTGCGCATCCGCGGGCTTGCGACGCAAGCCGCCAACGAGAAGGCCGACCGGTGGCTCGGCCTGCTCGGGCTCGAGGGCTACGGCGACCGCTACCCGCGGCAGCTCTCGGGCGGCCAGCGCAAGCGCGTGGCGATCGCGCAGGTGCTGGCGCTCGAGCCGAAGCTCCTGCTCATGGACGAGCCGTTTGCCTCGCTCGACGCCATCGTCCGCATGCGCATCACGCAGGAGCTGCTCCACTGGGTGGAGCGCGAACGCATCACGGTCCTGCTCGTGACTCACGACCTGGAGGAGGCAATCGCGCTGTCGGATGTCGTCTATGTTCTCGGCCAGGGACCGCGGGCGACGGTGCGGGCCCGGCATGACGTGCCTATCGAGAGGCCACGGAACGTCGTGGAGACGCGGCAGCAACCCGCCTTCGCGCAACTCCTGAAGATCCTGTGGAACGAGCTGTCCGACGAAGCGCCCGCTGCGCGGAGCGCGGCGGCGTGAGGCTCAGCAGTCGAACGATCCGCCGCGCCGCGGCACTTGTCCTGATGCTTTTCGTCTGGGAAGGGCTTTCGCGGGTCGGCGTGATCGATCCGTTCTATGCGCCGCCTCCCACGACCGTCGCGCAGGTCTTCGTGTCGCTCTTCGCGGAGGGGGAGATCTGGCGGCACCTGCAGGCGACCTTCACGGCCGCGCTCGTCGGGCTGATCGCCGGCCTCGTGCTCGGAATCATCCTCGGCTTCGCGGCGGCGCTCGTCCCGGTGCTGGCGGAGCTGCTCGAGCCGGTCATGATTCTCTTGAACGCGATCCCGCGCGTCATCCTGGCGCCGCTCTTCGTGATCTGGCTCGGGATCGATCTCGGCTCGAAGATCGCGCTGGCGCTGATCCTCGTCGCGGTGCTGATCTTCTTCGCCGTCTACAGCGGCATCAAGGAGGTGGACCAGCGTCTCGTCGAGCGGGTGCGCACGCTCGGCGGCGGGCGGAGCGTGCTGATCCGCGAGGTGTACGTCCCCTCGGTGACCGCCTGGGTGATGGGCAATCTCAAGGTCGGGGTGGGTTTCGCATTCACGGGCGCCGTGGTCGGCGAGTTCGTCGCCTCCAGCCGGGGCCTCGGCTACCTGCTGCAATTCGCGCAGAGCACCTACAACGCCGCGCTGACGATCGCCCTGATCCTGTTGATCATGGCCTTCGTGCTGGTCCTGTTCGCCCTCTCCGAGCGGCTGGAACGGAGACTGCTCAGATGGCGCTATGTTTAAACCGAAGGCCGGTGTCGCGGCCGAAACGACAACGGGAGGAATGTCATCATGACGGCTGACTACGCGAGCCTGGAGCGGGAGCTGCACGATCTGCTCGGGCTGGGGCCGCGCCCCATCGCCATCACGTTCTCGCAGGACGAGCCGGACGGCGTGAATCGCTTCGACGCACCCATGCCTTCGCCGACGGAGGACGGGCGGACCGGCAGGGTTCCGGCCGGATGCGTGTTCTGGACGAAGGCCACCGACCGGACTTTCGCCACCGTGCCGGAAGACCACGGCAATTGCAGCGTCGGAAGCCTGACGCACGGGCTGACGACGCTCGAAGAAGCCGCGGGGCACGCGGACGTTGCCGCGCTTGTCGCGTCCGAGTGGGTCGATCCCGCCGTATTCCCGCATATCCCCGCCGTCGCCGAGCGGCCGCAATACATCGTCTACGGACCGCTGGCGGAATCGCGGGCCGACCCGGACGTCGTCTTCATCCGGCTGAACGGCAAGCAGCTCATGATGCTCCACGACGCCTGGCCGAAGCTTCGCGTCGAGGGCAAGCCGCAATGCCACATCATCCCGATCGCCAAGGAGCAGGGAGAGGTCGCCGCCAGCGTCGGCTGCATGCTGAGCCGCGTCCGCACGGGCATCTCCAACAACGAGATGACCTGCGCGATCCCGTGGGCCACGCTGCCCGACCTGATCGAGAGCCTTCGGCATTCGGCCGCCGCGGACATGAAGGTGGCGCGCTACGCGTCGGAGGACGGCAGGCGCTTCTGAGGGGGAGCGCCTCTTTCGTCCCTGCAACCCGGCCCTCCGGCAGTCCGGCCAACGCACCGCCCCGCCGCGACCGGGGAAGGGATGGCGAAGCTTC
>CAZMJQ010000471.1:0-3263 GCA_964566475.1 uncultured Propylenella sp.
TATCGATCTCGGTGTGAAGGCCGGCATGGTGGAGAAGTCCGGCGCCTGGTTCTCCTACGACAGCCAGCGGCTGGGACAGGGACGGGAGAACGCCAAGCAGTTCCTCAGGGACAACCCCGACGTGGCCGAGGCCATCGAGCAGGCGATCCGCCAGAACGCGGGCCTCGTCGCCGATCAGATGCAGGGCGGTGATTCGGGCGAGGCCGATGAGGCCGCGGAGGGATAGAAGCGCCGTCCGGCATCGTTTTCCGATCTGCGGGCGCCAAGGCCCGCTGGCTGCCCTTGGACGTCCTTCCGTCGAGGTCCCGGCAGAGGTTGCAGGCACTCAAACCCGCGCTATCCGGCCAACATTGGAGAGTCGGCGCGGCCCCGGCGCGCCAGTTCTACCGGAAAGAGAAATCTGCAAGGTTCGGCTCGCGTAAGGATTTATTAGCGCTTCGCTAAAACCATTGCGCTACCAGAGTGCGCTACCAGAGATGGTTGCAGCTCGGGGGCTAGCTCAGTCTCGCCTCCCACGAAGCGCGAGGGAACGCCGCGCAATGTCGGCACGACGAAAGAAGAACCTGGCGAGCGCGGATGCCGCGCTCGTGAGCGCGGCGCTCGACAGCATGCCGCATGGGGTCGCGATATTCGATCGCGACTTCCGTCTCGTCGCTCGCAACACGCGGTTTCTTAGGATGTACCGGTTGCCGCCTGAGGCCATCCGTCCGGGCGTGTCGCTGCGCAAGCTGCTGGAGATGAGCGTTGCGCTTGGCAACCATCCGGGGCGCACCGCCGCTCAGATCGAGCAGGACCTCCGCCGGCGCATGGCGGGAGGGCGGCGGTGCCGCCAGGTGGACGTCTACGAGCGCGGCACGGTGGACGGGCGGACGCTCAGGATCACCATCAACCCGATCCGCGGCGGCGCCTGGGTCATCACCCAGGAAGATATCAGCGAGGTGAAGCACTACATCGACGCCCTTCGCGCGCGCGAGGAAGAGATCATGCTGCAGAACGCGACCTTCGACTTCGCCGTTCGCAACATGCGCCAGGGCCTGTGCATGTTCGACGCGGACAGGAAGCTCGTCTTCTCCAATCCGCAGTACGCCGACATGTACAGGATCCCGCGCGAGCGCCTCCGGCCAGGCATGTCGATCGAGGAGGTGCTGGAGGAGCGCGTCGCAGCCGGCAACCATCCGGTCGGCGGCAAGGACGCCTTCATGACCAGGCGCCTGGGGCTGGTCGGCGAGGACGAGCCCGCCGCCTTCGTGGTGGAGATGGAGGACGGGCGCGCCGTCTCTATCCTGCACCAACCTCTCAGCGGCGGCGGCTGGGTCGCCACCCACTGGGAGATTACCGAGGAGCGACAGCGCGAGGCGCGCATGCGCCACCTGGCGCGTCACGATGCGCTGACCGACCTGCCCAACCGCATCCTGTTGCGCGAGCACATGGAGGACCTCGGGCAGCGTGCCGAGGAGGGCGAGATCATGGCCGTGCTCTGGGTCGATCTCGATCACTTCAAGGCCGTCAACGACACGCTCGGCCATGCCATCGGGGATGCGGTGCTGAAGGAGGTCTCGGCGCGGCTCCTCGCCTCCGTGGGCGAAGGCGATGTCTGCGCACGGCTCGGCGGCGACGAGTTTGCCATCCTGCACGGGCCGCTGAAGAGCCCGCAGGAGGCTTCCGTGCTCGCTTCGCGGATCGTCGAGACGATCTCCAGGCCGTTCGACGTCCAGGACCATCAGGTGACCATCGGCGCCAGCATCGGCATCGCCGTGGCGCCCGGCGACGGGTGCGAGCCGGAGGCGCTGCTGAAGGCGGCGGACCTCGCGTGCTACCGCGCCAAGCACGGGGGCCGCGGCACGCTCCACTTCTTCGAGAAGAGCATGGATGCGGCGGTGCGCAAGCGGCGCCAGCTCGAGCTTGGCCTGCGCTCCGCCCTTGCGCACGATCAGCTCTCGCTCGACTATCAGCCGCTCTTCGACCTCCACCGCAACCGCGTCTCCGCCGTCGAGGCGCTGCTGCGCTGGCATCACCCCACGCGCGGGACAATCCCGCCGGACGAGTTCATTCCGGTGGCGGAGGATACGGGCCTCGTCGGCCGGATCGGCGATTGGGTGCTGCGCAATGCATGTGCGGCCGCCGCCGGGTGGCCCGACGATATCGGCATCGCGATCAATCTCTCCCCCGTCCAGTTTAAGCAGGGCGAAAGCCTGGTGGAGACGGTCGTGTCGGCGCTGGCCGCGTCCGGCCTGAAGCCGCGGCGGCTGGAGCTGGAGATCACCGAGTCGGTTCTGCTCTTCCATATGGAGGGCGTGCTGAAGACGCTCCATCGTCTGAGGGACCTCGGGGTGAGGATCAGCATGGACGATTTCGGCACCGGCTACTCGTCGCTCAGCTACCTGCGCGCCTTTCCGTTCGACAAGATCAAGATCGACCGCTCCTTCGTGCAGGACGCGGTCAGCCATGACGGCAGCGCCATCATCTCCGCCGTCGTCGGGCTGGGGCGCACGCTCGGCATGTCGATCGCCGCGGAAGGCGTGGAGACGGCGGAGCAGCTTCGCCTGGTGAAGCGCCAGGGCTGCGACGAGGCGCAGGGCTATCTGCTCAGTCGTCCCCTCTCCCATGCCGCGGTGTCGCGGCTGCTCGGCGCATGCGCTGGCGCGAAGGAGATGGCGGCCGCCGATCCGGTCCTCGATCCTCCGCAAGCCGCGCGCGCCCGCGCCTGATACGCCGCCGTTCACGCCGCGCTCACGATTCGGCGGAAACGGCGCGAGCCGCATCTCACCATGGATTGAAGACGCTTCGAGCCGAAAGCCTTGGGTTTCCGTGCAGGCAATGGCTACATTGCGCCTGAAAGGCGGCGTGACCGCCACCGGCCGCACGCCGGCAAACCAACGGAGTGGGACATGATCACCAAGCGCCAGTTCCTCCTCACCGGCGCCTCGTTTGCGGCGCTCGGCGCGCTCGGCGTCGGGCTTGGCGTCAGGGCCGCGCGCAGCGAGAGCCCGGCCGAAACGTTCGAGATCACCAAGAGCGAAGAGGAATGGCGAGCCATCCTGACAGAGGAGCAGTATGCGGTCCTGCGCGAGGAGGCGACCGAGCGTCCGTGGACCAGCGAGCTCCTGGAAGAGAAGCGTAAAGGCACCTATGCCTGCGCCGGCTGCGACCTGCCGGTCTTCTCGTCGGAGACGAAGTTCGACAGCGGCACCGGCTGGCCGAGCTTCTGGGCCGAGATCGAAGGCAATGTCGGCTACAAGGAGGACAGGACCTTCTTCATGACC
>CAZMJQ010000472.1:0-3827 GCA_964566475.1 uncultured Propylenella sp.
GCGGTGCGGTTCGTGGCGTACCTGGAGCGGCGGAACGAGACCTGATCCCCGCGGTCAGCCGAAGATCAGGTTCGGCACGAAGAGCACGATGCCAGGGACGAACACCAGGAGCAGCGTGACCAGGGAAACGGCCACGAAGAACGGCAGCGACTCGCGCGTGTACTCCCCGACCGGGCACTTCAGAATCGAGCAGACGGTATACATCGCCGCCCCCACCGGCGGCGTGAAATTGCCGATCGTTGCGGCGACGAGGAAGACCATGCCGAAATGCACGGGGTCTCCGCCTAGACTCCGCACGAGCGGCAGGAAGATCGGCGTCAGCATGATGATGAGCACCGTGGCGTCGATGAAGAGCCCGACCCCCAGCACGAAGACGACGACCAGGATCATGACGACGGAGAGGTTCTCCGACAGCCCGAGGATGGCGCCGGACACGACCTCCGGGATGCGCTCCAGCACGATGCCGTAGCTGAAGATCGCGGAAAGCGCGATCAGGAACATCACCGAGCCGATGTCGGCGAGGCTTCCCTCCATCGCCTCGAGGAACGTCGCTGTCTTCAGCTTGCGGTAGATGAGGAGCCCGATGAGGACAGCATAGACGACGGCGAAGGCACCGATCTCCGACGGCGTGAAGACGCCCATCCTGAGTCCGAGGAGCAGGAACACCGGAAAGAGCAGCGCCCAGACGCCGCCGGTCAGGGCCGTTCCGACCTCGCGAACGGTGGGGCGCGTGCGGCGCTCCGGCTCGTAGCCGCGCCGGTTGGCCGTGATGGAGATAGTCGCGGCAAGCGCCGCCCAGAGGAGCAGCGCCGGGACGAAGCCCGCTGCGAAGAGCCGCCCGATGGAGACTTGGCCGATCGTTCCGTAGAGGATCATCCCGATGCCGGGCGGGATGATCGGCGTCAGCACCGAGCCGAAGGAGAGCGCGCCGGCAGCGAAGCCGCGCGACAGCCCGCGCCGGATCATGCCCTCCCCGAGCATGCGCGACTGCATCGCCGCGTCGGCGATGGCGGAGCCGGAGACGCCCCCCATCAGCGCCGATAGGGTGATGGAGACCTGCGCCAGGCCGCCTTTCAGGCGCCCGGTCAGGACGCTTGCCAGGTTGAGGAGCTGGTCGGTGATGCCCGACTTGTTCATGAAATTGCCGGCGAGGATGAAGAGCGGCACGGCGAGCAGCGCGAAGTTCTGCGTCTGCGAGACGGTGACCTGCACGGGTATCGTGAAAGGAAGCTCCGGGTGCTGGATGAAGAAGAGCGCGCCGGAGACGCCGATGGCGAAGGCTACCGGCATGCCCATGAGAAGCAGGATGGCGAAGGCGATCGCGACGACCAGCATGACGTCCGCCGGCCGCGCTCAGGCGGCTCGTCTGGGGAGCAGGCCGTCTTCCTGCATCGCCTTCCGGACCTTCAGAAGCGTGGTGATCAGGAGCAGCGCCGCGCCGACCGGCAGGCTGGCCGTCACCCACGAATAGCTGATCTCGGGAATGCCCTGAAATGAGCGCGCACTGCTGACATAGGCGAGCCAGGCGCCGGCGTAGATTACGTAGACCAGGAACGCCGCGATGATGAGATAGTTGCAGTAGGAAAGCGCGTTTCGGACCCGCGGCGGAACGGCGGCGGTGACCAGGTCGATGGACATCAGCATGTCCCTTCGCCAGGCGATGTCGGCGCAAAGAAAGCACGCCCAGGCGAAAAAGCAGGTGGCGAGATCGATCGTCCAGTTGAGCGGGTTATGCATGAGCCGGGCGACGCCCCCGGTGAAGATCAGCGCCACCATCAGTATCAGGAATGTGCCGGCGAGGATCACCTCGAGCTTCAGGAGCAACGAGTAGAGCTGACGCATCTACGATCCTTCGCCGGCCTCGTCGCGGACCGGCTTATTTGCCGATCTCTTCGTGAACCTTGTTCTTGTGCTCGACCAGGCCCAGCACCTCGTAGGCCTTTTCACCGGCGGCCCGGAACGCCTCGAGGTCGACGTCCTCCACGACGGTCATGCCGTTCTCCTGCACCTCCGCCTTGGCCGCCGCCTCGGCGTCGGCGATCACTCCGGACGTCTCCTGCCCGGCCGCGCGGCACTCCTCCACGAGCGCCGTCTGGTAGTCCTCCGGCAGGCCGTTGAACCAGTCGGAACTCACGACCTGGAAGTTGACGAGGAGAATGTGCCCCGTCTGGCTGGCATGGTCGAGCACCTCGTAGAGCTTGGCGGCGGTGATGTTGGGATAGACGAGCTCCGCGCCGTCCACCGCCTGCTGCTGCAGGCCGGGATAGATATCGGTGAAGTTCATCGCGACAGGCTCGGCGCCTAGCGCACGGATCGACTCCTGCCAGATCGGCGCCGGTGGCGTGCGGATGCGCAGGCCGCTCAGGTCCTCCGGCGTGCGGATTGGCTTCTTCGTGAAGAAATGCCGCTGACCCTGTACCCAGTCGAAGCACACAACCTTGATTCCGTGGTCGGCGGCGAGCTCGTCCAGCCAGCCTTGCATGGTCGGGGATTTTTCGCTGAGCGCGAATGCCTCTTCCTTGGTGTCGACGAAGTACGGCCCGTTCACGATCGCGATGCCGGGCACGTAATTGCCGAGGCGGGCCGAGTCGGTGTTCTGCCCGATGTTCGCTCCCTGGCGGATCTGCTCGATGATGTCCTCCTCCACGCCCAGCTGCGCGCTGTGGAACACCTCGATCTGCAGGTTGCCGTCGGTGCGCTCCGCCACGCGCTCCGCCCAATTCAGGAAGCCCTGGTGGTAAGGCTCGCCCGGGCCGAGCACGTGATTGAAGCGCAGCGTGTATTCCTGTGCGCTCGCCGGAACGGCGGCGAGCGCCAGCGCCATCGCCGCGCAAGCCGGCGCCATGGTCTTCATGATGCTGTCCATCGGCATTCCTCCGTTTGGTTATCCCTTGCCAGCCCGGTTCGCCAACAACGGGTCCGGTGGCAATATCTTATATATCAGATGGAGCATGCAGGACCGGCGGGATGCCGTCAACAGGGCGGCCGTGCCGCCGTGAGCCAATCGGAAACAAGCCGTGTTCGCGGCTTGTATATGATATATCAGCTGTCTATGCTCCCGCCCGTGGGCAAGCGATATCCGTCGCGCCCGCGCCGTGAGGACACATGCACGAGCCTATCCGAACCCTACAGCGAGCCAAGTCCCTCACAGAACAGGCCGCCGAGCAGATCCGCTCACGCATCGTGGCGGGCGAGTTCGAGCTGGGAGCGCCGCTTTCGGAGAATGCTCTGGCGGCCGAACTCGGCGTCTCCAAGACGCCCATTCGCGAGGCGCTGCTTCAGCTGAAAATGGAAGGACTGGTGTCGATCCTGCCGCAGCGCGGCACCGTAGTGTTCGACATGACGGCCGACGAGATACGCGAGCTGGGCGAGTTGCGCGAGACCATGGAGCTCGCAGCGCTGCGCCTCTCCGCCGAGCGCAACCGCGCGGCGCTCGTCCGCTCCCTCGACGGGATCGTGGGCGCGATGGGCGTGGCGCTCGCGGAGGACGACGCGGTGGAGTACCGCAACCTTGACGCCGACTTCCATCAGGCGCTCTTCGAGAACTGCGGCAACCGCTACTTCCTCGGCACCTACGGGAACTTCGCGTTCCGGGTGAAGGCGCTGCGCACGCGCCTCTCCGTCGATCCGTCGCTCAACCGATCGTCCTACAGGGACCACCAGTCGATCGCCTCGCTCGTCGATTCCGGAGCGATCGGCGAGGCCCTCGAGCGCCTGTCGGCGCATGTGCGTTCGACCATCGAGGAATACGTCGCGATCATCACCCGCCGCGGCGCTGTCGTGCCCTGATTTCTTCCCGGCGATGACTGCCGCTGCGATCAGTCCGC
>CAZMJQ010000473.1:0-12084 GCA_964566475.1 uncultured Propylenella sp.
GATGAGCGCGTTGCCCGTGAAGAGCTCGGCGCCGCCGACGATGACGAGGATGAGCCCCAGCGAGAACGCAACGCCGCCGAGCAGCCGTGCCGGCCCGAAGAGATCGCCGACCCCGGTCATCACGACGAGGTAGAACATCGCGCCGAAGCCGATGAAGGCGCCGGCGAGCATGCCCAGCACGGCAAGCGGCACGAGCTCGAGGCGCGCCTTGGCGACTCCCGCCGATTCGACCCGCCGCGCCATCTCCGCCGGCCGGAAAGCGGCAATGCCCGTCGGGTTCTGTCCGCTGATCATGCTTATGCTTCGCCCCCTGCGCATTTGCGATCCTGGGCTCCGGCGATCCGGCAAGCGACCCTGGACGGCCGTGTTTTTCGCCTGCCGCCTCCTTCGTGAAACCCGGCGGGTTCGTTGCCCGAAACGCGCTCGAGACGACTTGATCTGGGTCAAAGTCCGCCTGGCCGCCGCGTCCTATCACCCCCGCGCTGGCCCCTACGGGCCTTGACGCGTGCCACGAGGCTCGGGGGACTTCCAATGGCCATGGCGCAAGCCGGCATTCTTCTTGTGATTGCCCTTTTGGCGGTGTTGGCGTCGGCCAAGGCGCACGACACCCAGTTCGCCGTCCACATGGGCCTGATCGCGGTGATCGCGATGGGCGCGGCCATCTGGCGGCTGCGCACCATGGACGTGTCGGCGAAAACCATTCCGCTCCGCGAGCAGCCTGCGGGCTACGCGGACGAGGTGGTGCGCTACGGCGCGATCGCCACCCTGATCTGGGGACTGGCGGGCTTTCTGGTCGGCGTTATCATCGCGCTTCAGCTCGCCTTCCCCGACCTCAACCTCGAGCCTTACCTCAACTTCAGCCGGTTGCGGCCGCTGCATACCTCGGCGGTTATCTTCGCATTCGGCGGCAACGCGCTCATCTGCACGTCGTTCTACGTCGTGCAGCGCACGTGCGGTGCGCGCCTCTTTGCTCCTTCGCTCGCCTGGTTCGTCTTCTGGGGCTACCAGCTCTTCATCGTGCTTGCCGCCACCGGCTATCTCCTCGGCGTCACGCAGTCGAAGGAATATGCCGAGCCGGAATGGTACATCGACATTTGGCTGACGATCGTGTGGGTCGCCTATCTCGTCGTGTTCGTCGGCACGATCGTGAAGCGCAAAGAGCCGCACATCTACGTCGCCAACTGGTTCTACCTGTCGTTCATCGTCACCATCGCCATGCTGCACGTGGTGAACAACCTGGCCGTCCCGGTCTCGTTCCTGGGCGCCAAGAGTTATCCGCTGTTCGCCGGCATGCAGGATGCGCTGACGCAATGGTGGTACGGCCACAACGCGGTAGGCTTCTTCCTCACCGCCGGGTTCCTCGGCATGATGTACTACTTCGTGCCGAAGCAGGCTGAGAGGCCGATCTACTCCTACCGGCTCTCCATCGTGCACTTCTGGTCGCTCATCTTCCTCTACATCTGGGCCGGCCCGCATCATCTCCACTACACGGCGCTGCCCGACTGGGCGCAGACGCTGGGAATGGTCTTCTCCGTCATGCTGTGGATGCCGTCGTGGGGCGGCATGATCAACGGCCTGATGACGCTGTCGGGCGCGTGGGACAAGCTGAGGACCGACCCGATCATCCGCATGATGGTGATTGCCATCGCCTTCTACGGCATGTCGACCTTCGAGGGGCCGATGATGTCGATCAAGGCGGTCAACTCGCTCTCCCACTACACGGACTGGACCATCGGCCACGTGCATTCCGGCGCGCTCGGCTGGGTCGGGATGATCTCCTTCGGCGCCATCTACTTCCTCGTGCCGCGGCTCTGGCACCGCGAGCGGCTCTATTCGCTGCGCCTCGTGAACTGGCACTTCTGGCTCGCGACGATCGGCATCGTCCTCTACGCGGCGGCGATGTGGGTGTCGGGCATCATGCAGGGGCTGATGTGGCGCGAGTATAATGCCGAGGGCTTCCTGGTCTACTCGTTCGCAGAGACCGTCGCCGCGATGCACCCCTACTACGTGATACGCGCGCTCGGAGGCCTGCTCTATCTCGGCGGCGCGCTCATCATGGCTTTCAACATCTACAAGACCGTGCGCGGCGACCTGCGCGAGGAAATGCCCATGGGCGCCGTCCAGCCGGCCGAATAGGAGAAGACGAAGCATGGCCCTTCCGCACCACAGATGGCTGTTCCGCCACCACGGAAAGGTGGAACGCAACGTCACGCTGCTCTTCGTGCTCTCGTTCCTGGTCGTCACCGTCGGCGGCATCGTCGAGATCGCACCGCTCTTCTACCTGGAGAACACGATCGAGAAGGTGGAGGGCGTCCGGCCGTATACGCCGCTGGAGCTCGCCGGGCGCAACATCTATGTCCGCGAGGGCTGCTACGTCTGCCATTCGCAGATGATCCGGCCGATGCGCGACGAGGTGGAGCGCTACGGCCACTATTCTCTTGCCGCGGAATCGATGTACGACCGCCCGTTCCAGTGGGGGTCGAAGCGTACCGGTCCCGATCTCGCCCGCGTCGGCAACCGCTATTCCGACACGTGGCACGTGCAGCATCTGATCAACCCACGCTCGGTGGTTCCCGAGACGGTGATGCCCACCTACGCGTTCCTCGCCGACACCGATCTCGCTGCCGGCGACATTGCGGGTCACCTGAGCGCCAACCGGCTGCTCGGCGTGCCCTACACCGAGGAGATGGTCGCCAACGCCAGGGCCGATCTAATCGCCCAGGCCGGTGGCGGCGATGCGCGGGGCCTCGAGGAACGCTACCCGAGGGTCCAGGCGCGCGACTTCGACGGCGATCCGAGCCGCGTCACCGAGATGGATGCGCTCGTCGCCTATCTGCAGATGCTCGGCACGCTCGTGGATTTCACCACGTACGAGCCGCTCTCCGAAGACAATCTGAGGTGAGACGGTGAGCACATACGACACGCTGCGCCATTTCGCCGACAGCTGGGGGCTCATCTTCCTCACGCTCGTCTTCGTCAGCGTCCTCCTCTGGGTCGCACGGCCGGGCGCGCGGCGCCGTTACGGCGAGCAGGCGGATATCCCGTTCAAGTACGACGACCGGCCGGCCGAGCGGCGGCAAAGCGGACCGGCGGGTGGAGACTGAGGACATGGCCAGCAAAGACAAAGTGGTTTCCGCCAGACCCGAGGGCACCGTTCCGGGCAAGCACATCGACCAGGCGACCGGGATGGAAACGACCGGGCATGAATGGGACGGCATCAGGGAGCTGAACACGCCGCTGCCGCGCTGGTGGCTGTGGACCTTCTACGCCACAATCGTGTGGTCGGTAGGATACGTCATTCTCTACCCCGCGATCCCGCTTATCAGCTCTGCGACGGGAGGGCTGCTCGGCTGGAACAGCCGCCAGGCCGTCGCCGACGAGCTCGCCATCGCGGAAGTCGGACGGCAGGACGTGATGGCGCGGATCCGCGACCTGCCGCTTCAGGACATCCGCGCCGACGACGCCCTCGCGCAGGTGGCGTTTCGCGGCGGGCAGTCGGCCTTCAAGGTGAATTGCGTGCAATGCCACGGCTCCGGCGCCGAGGGCGGCTTCGGCTACGCCAACCTGAACGACGACGCCTGGATATGGGGCGGCACGCTCGACGACATCCATACGACCATCATGCACGGCGTGCGCTACGACCAGGACCCGGAGACCCGCTTCTCGGAGATGCCGGCCTTCGGCCGCAGTGGCATGCTGGACCGCCAACAGGTGGCGCAGGCGGCGCAGTACGTCCTGTCGCTCTCCGGTGCGGAGCACGACGGGGAGGCCGCGGCGGCCGGCGCACCGCTGTTCGCCGACAACTGCGCGGCCTGCCACGGCGAGGACGGCGGCGGCATGATCGAGCTCGGCGCACCGGCGCTCAACGACGCCGTCTGGCTCTACGGCGGCACCGCCGATGAGATCGCAGAGCAGGTCCACGACCCGCGCCATGGCGTGATGCCGGGCTGGGCGGGGCGCCTCGACCCGGTCGTGATCAAGCAGCTCGCGGTCTACGTGCACGGGCTGGGCGGCGGCGTTACGGCGCGAGCGGACCCCGGCGACTGAGGATGTCGCGAGAGGCGGCCGCGGAACAGATGAGCAGGATGACCCAAGACACCTATGCCGGGGGCGGAACCGTCGAGCCGGTCGACGCCGATGCGGTCAACAGCCGCAACGAGCGCTCGCTCTACGCCGCCCGCGTCAAGGTCTTCCCGCAGGCGGTGTCGGGTCCGTTCCGCCGCCTCAAATGGCAGATCACGGCGGTCACCCTTGCAATCTACTGGGTGACGCCCTGGCTGAGATGGGGCCGCGGCCCCGACGCGCCGGACCAGGCGGTGCTCGTCGACCTCGCCAACCGGCGCTTCTACTTCTTCTTCATCGAGATATGGCCGCAGGAGTTCTACTACGTCGCCGGCCTCCTCATCATGGCCGGCCTCGGGCTGTTCCTCCTGACCTCGGTGGCGGGGCGCGCCTGGTGCGGCTACGCCTGCCCGCAGACCGTCTGGACGGACCTTTACATCGCAGTGGAGCGTCTCATCGAGGGCGACCGAAACGCCCGCATGCGGCTCGACAAGGCGGCGTGGACGATGGGGAAGATCGGCAAGCGCGCCGCGGTCCACGCGCTTTGGATACTCATCGCAGTGGCGACGGGCGGCGCCTGGGTCTTCTACTTCGCCGACGCGCCCACGCTCCTCGTCGATCTCGTCACGCTGGATGCCCTGCCGGTCGCCTACATGACCATCGCCATCCTGACGTTCACGACCTACGTCTTCGCCGGGTTCATGCGCGAGCAGGTCTGCACCTACATGTGCCCCTGGCCGCGCATCCAGGGGGCGATGCTCGACGAGGATTCCCTCATCGTCACCTACAACGACTGGCGCGGCGAGCCGCGCTCGCGTCACCAGAAGCAGGCGGCGCGCGAAGGCCGCGACGTCGGCGACTGCGTCGACTGCAACGCCTGCGTCGCCGTGTGCCCCATGGGCATCGACATCCGCGACGGCCAGCAGCTCGAGTGCATCACCTGTGCGCTGTGCATCGACGCCTGCAACAGCATCATGGACAAGGTCGACAAGCCGCGCGGCCTCATCTCCTATTCCACGCTCAAGGACTTCAACCTGCACACCGCCTCGGCTGCCCTGGCCGGCCGCGAGACGGCTAAGGCGGAGCAGCGCAGCGTTTCCATCTCCCACGTCATGCGCCTGCGCACGACCATCTACGCGTCGCTGTGGGCGCTGGTCGGCATCGGCATGCTGGTATCGCTCCTCATGCGCGACCGCCTTGACGTGAACGTGCTGCACGAGCGCAATCCGCTCTTCGTCACGCTCTCCGACGGATCGATCCGCAACACCTACGCGCTGAAGCTGCTCAACATGCGGCCGGAGCCGCGCACTATGTCCGTCGCGATCGAGGGTCTCCCGGGCGCCGAGATGTGGCACGCCGGCGCGGAGGAAGTCCGAGGCACGGAATTCGAGGTGCCGGTGGAGCCCGACCGCGTGCGCGAGCTTCGCGTTTTCGTCGCCGTGCCCGCCGGCTTCACCGGCACGGCGGACTTTGCTTTCGTCGTGACGGAGAAACCCGAAGGCGAGACCGCCCGCACGGACGCACAGTTCCATGGGCCGCAGCAATGAGCCGCATCATTTCATTCTTCCGCGTCCATGACGGAAACCCGCTGACGGGATGGCACGTGCTCGGCATCGTCGGGCTCTTTTTCGGCACGATCATCGCCGTCAACGTCGTGATGGCAAGCTTCGCGACCGGTACGTTCCCCGGCCTCGTCGTGAAGAACAGCTACGGCGCCAGCCAGGACTACAACGGCCTTCTGGCCGAAAGCCGCGCGCAGGCCGAGCGAGGCTGGACCGCCGAGCTGTCCGCCGCCGAAGGCAACCTGCACGCGATGCTGGCCGGCCCGGGCGGCGAGCCGATCACCGGGCTCGACGTCTCGGTGCGGGTCGGCCGTCCGGCCAGCGCCCGGGAGGACCGCCGCCTCAGGCTCTGGCCGAGCGCGGACGGCTACGCGGCAAAGGATACTCTTTCGCCTGGTCGCTGGATCGTGGAGCTGGAGGCGCGCTCCGGCGGCGCGCTCGTCTATCGCGCCACGCGTCCGCTCCTCGTCAGGGGAGGCGGGTCGTGAGCTGCTGCGGGGCAGCCGCCGTCATCCCGGCGGAATGGCCATCGGGGCAGCCTCCGGTCCCGCCGCCGGCGTCACAGGTCGTTTCCCTGTCACGTGCCGGCGCGGGGGCCGGCGAGCAGGACCTCGTGCTGATCGTTCCGGACATGTATTGTGCCGGCTGCCTGCGGACGGTCGAGAGCACGCTACTGGCCGTGCCGGGCGTAAGCCGGGCGCGCGTCAACCTGACGGCACGCAAGGTGAGCGTCGCCTTCGATCCGGAGATCGTCGGCGCGGAAGCCCTCCGCTCGACACTCGAGGCGGCCGGCTATGCCGCGCGTGCGGTCGATCCGGCCGTCTTCAGCGCCACGACGTCGGACCCTGCGGGAGCCGAGCTCGTGCGCGCCCTCGCCGTGGCCGGATTTGCCGCCGGCAACATCATGCTCCTCTCCGTCTCGGTCTGGGCTGGCGCGGAGGCGGACACCCGCAATCTGTTTCACTGGATATCGGCGCTGATCGCGATCCCGGCCATCGCCTACGCCGGCCGTCCGTTCTTCCGCTCCGCCGCGTCCGCGCTTGCCGCCCGCCGGCTCAACATGGACGTGCCGATTTCGCTCGCCGTCGTGCTGGCCGCCGTGATGAGCCTCTACGAGACGGCGATCGGCGCCGAGCATGCCTGGTTCGACGCCTCGGTGACGCTGCTCTTCTTCCTCCTGATCGGCCGCGCTCTCGACCACCGCATGCGCGCGGTGGCGCGCTCCGCGGCGACGCGGCTCCTGTCGCTCGCCGCGGATACGGCCCGCGTCATCGGCGCCGACGGCGCGGCGCGGACGGTTCGCACCGTCGAGGTCCCTGTCGGCGCAACGGTAGAGGTCGCGGCTGGGGAGCGCGTGCCGCTCGACGGCACGGTCGACGCGGGACGCAGCGACATCGACAAGTCGATGCTGACCGGCGAGCCGATCCCGGAATCGGTCGGGGCGGGCGGCGCCGTCTACGCCGGCACGCTGAACCTCACCGGCCCGCTCGCCGTGCGCGTGACCAAGGCGAGCCGCGACACGCTTCTTGCCGACATCGTGCGGCTGATGGAGGCCGCAGAGTCGGGGAAGGGCCGCTTCGTCGGGCTCGCTGACCGCGCGGCGAGAGTCTACTCGCCTGCCGTGCACATCCTCGCCGGACTTTCCCTGGCGGGCTGGCTGCTGGCCGGCGCAGGGTTCCACGACGCGCTTATGATCGCCGTCGCGGTGCTCGTCATCACATGCCCATGCGCGCTCGGCCTTGCAGTGCCGGCAGCGCAGGTGGTGGCAAGCGGCGTGCTCCTGAAGCGCGGCATCCTCGCCAAGAATGGCGGCGCGCTGGAGCGTCTGGCCGAGGCCGATACGGTCGTCTTCGACAAGACCGGCACGCTGACCGCCGGCGAGCCCGTCCTCGCCGAAGAGCCCGACGCGGACGAAAGGACATGGAGCCTCGCGGCGGCGCTCGCCGCAAAGAGCCGGCATCCGCTCGCACGGGCGCTTGCGGGCGCCGCGGCAGCGCGCGGGGTGCGGCGCACGCCCGTCGAGGGGATCGTCGAGCATCCCGGATACGGCCTGACGGGCCGGCTCGGCGTGCCGTTGCGCCTCGGGCGGAGGAGCTGGGTCGCAGGCGAGGCGGAGGAGCCCGCCGGTGCGCACTCCGAGATTTGGTTCCGCGCCGGCGTGCGGCCGCCTGTCGCTTTCAGGTTCTTCGATCGCCTGCGTCCCGATGCGGGCCCGGCCGTGGCGGCGCTCAAGACGATGGGGCTTACGGTTGCGCTCCGCTCCGGCGACCGTCCGGAGGCCGTGCGGGTTGCAGCGGCAGCCGCCGGCATCCACGACTGGCAGGGCGCCTGCTCGCCGGCCGGCAAGGCCGCCGAGCTTGCCCGCCTCGCCGCCGACGGAAAGCGCGTGCTCATGGTCGGCGACGGCATCAACGACGCGCCGGCGCTTGCGGCGGCATCCGTCTCCATGGCGCCCGCCAGCGGCTCCGACATCGGTCAGACCGCCGCGGACCTCGTCTTCACCACGTCGGAGCTCGGCGCCGTGCCCGCGGCCATTCGGATCGTTCGGCGCACCCGGCGCATCATCCTGCAGAACTTCGCGATCGCGATCGCCTACAACTGCATCGCCGTGCCGCTTGCCATGGCAGGATTCGTGACGCCGCTCATCGCGGCGATCGCGATGTCCTCGTCCTCCATCTTCGTCACCGCCAACGCGCTGAGGCTCGCGATCTCCGCGCGGTCCGCCGTCCGTCCGCTCGTCCCGGAACTCGACGCGCCGCGGAGTGTGACGGCATGAACGTGCTCATCTATCTCATTCCGGTGGCGCTCGGTCTGGGAGCGCTCGGGCTTGCCGCCTTCCTGTGGTCGCTGAAGAGCGGCCAGTACGACGATCTCGACGGCGCCGCCGCCCGCATCCTGATCGACGACGCGCCGGCCAACGACAACGTCCCCCCGAAGGATGAGAAGGGCCCGCGCCGTGGCAGCGAGGCCGGCCATGCATGAAATCCTCCGCATGGCGCACCTCATCATGATCGCCATGGCGACCGGCATGGCCGTGTCGCACTACGTGATGCTCCGCGCCAGCGCGGGGAACGAAGGAGAAGGGGGCCGCGCCCTGGCGCTCGCCCGTCGGACGCTTGGCGACTTCACGACCATGGCCGTCGTCTTCGTGTGGATCACCGGGCTGACGCTGCTCTGGAGCGACATCGGCGTCCCCGGACGCGAGCCGAGCGCGTGGTTCTATGCCAAGCTTGTCTTTGTCGCGCTCATGACCGCGGCGCACGTCATGCAGCGGATCACCGCCCGCCGCGTCGCGGCGGACCAGGTGGAGGGGCGCCGCTTCATCGAGCGCTGGGTGTCTCTCGTGTGGCTCTCGGCCCTTATTGCGATCTGCCTCGCCGTCGTGTCGTTCGCGCGCTGACGCGCTACCACAGGGTCGTCATCAGCATGACGCTGACGACCGCTGCCGCGAACACGAGGATGACGATCGCCTCGCTCTTGGACACGCACAGATCGAGCTTCTCCTTCCACAGGCGCTCGGCGGCCGTTTCGGGACGCTTTGACATTTGCCGCTCTCCGATGAAGCATGCTGCGCTTCGGATATGGGGAAGGCGCGATACGGTCTGTGGCAAACGCCACAGTGCGGCCCGGCCCCGGATTGCCGGGGCTTTTGCACGTGTCGCCCGCGGAAGGATGTCCCCATGACGCTGCCTGGCTCGTTTCTTGGCACGCTCGGCGAAGAGGACCGCGCCGCCATGGCGGAGCGCTGGACCGTCCGCCAGTACGGCCGCAAGGAGATGATCATCGCGCACGACGAGGAAAGCCGGGAGGTCTTCCTCGTGCTGGAGGGCCGTGCCCGCGCCACCGTCTATTCGGAGAGCGGCAGGGCAGTGGCCTTCCGCGATATCGAGCCCGGCGGCATCTTCGGCGAGCTGGCGGCTATTGACGGCAGGGCCCGCTCGGCAAGCGTGATCGCGCTGGAGCCGTCGCGCGTCGCCACGTTGCCCGAGCCGGCGTTCCACCACCTCGTTACGTCACGGCCCGGGCTGACCTGGGCGTTGCTCACCCACCTCACGCTGCTGATCCGCCACCTCACCGACCGCGTCTACGAGTTCAGCACGCTTGTGGTCCGCAAGCGGCTGATCCGCGAGCTGCTGCGGCTCGCGATCGACGATGAGGACGGCTCCCCAGCCATCAGGCCGGCGCCGACGCATTTCGATCTGGCGTCGCGGATCAGCACCCATCGCGAAGCCGTGTCGCGCGAGATGAGCGCGCTCGCCCGGCAGGGCCTGGCCGAGAAGCGCGGGAATGCGCTGATCCTCAAGGATCCGGCGGAGCTGGAGCGCCTCTGCGCCAGCGAAGAGTGAAGCCGTTGGCCGATCTCGGGCTCTGGCTGAGCGACGCCGGTGACGGGAAGGTCACGAGCCTGAGCGTCGAGCCTGCCGCCGATTCTGTTGCCGGGCTCCGACACGGAGATTCGGGCGGCGCCCACCGACTCGTGATCGCGTCTTTCCCGCAAGAGGCGCAGAATGCCAGCTGGCGTTTTTCGGAGGGCGGACCTTGGCCGAGCTCCTCAAATCTCTCGCCGGCGTTGCGGTGGCTTCCGTTCTCTTGACGACCGCGGCTTCCGGTCAGGCGCGTCCCGACGCGCGGACTATGAGCTGCGCGGACGTGCAGGCACTGCTCGCGCGCCAGGGCGCGGCGGTCATAACGACCGGCCCGAACGCCTTCGACCGATACGTGTCCAACACGGGCGCCTGCAATCACATTGAGTTCGCCGAGACCGACTTCATCGCGACGCGGGATACGGCGCGCTGTCAGGTCCGAAGCTGCCGCCGCCCGGTGAGAAGCCGAAACTTCTGACGCCGGGCGAACCGCCCCCGGTTTCCACTCGGTTTCCACAGGCGCCGCCGTCGACGGAGCGGGCCGCTCTCCGGCGAATCGCGTAAGCCTTCCTCCGGCGTCAGACTGGAGGGCTCCGCATGCGCTTTCACGCCGACCTCCACATCCATTCGAAGTATTCGCGCGCCACGAGCCGCGATCTCGACCTGGAGCACCTCGCCTGGTGGGCGGCGCGCAAGGGCGTCGCCGTGGTGGCGACGGGCGATTGCGTCCACCCCGAGTGGCTGGCCGAGCTGAAGGAGAAGCTCGTCCCCGCCGAGCCCGGCCTCTTCCGCCTCAAGCCGGAGATCGAGGCGGAGGTGGCGGCGAGACTTCCGCCGTCATGCCGTCCTTCAAACGGCCTGGCGCGGTTCATGCTCTCCACCGAGATCTCCACGATCTACAAGAAGGGCGAGAAGACGCGGAAGGTCCACCACCTGATCTACGCGCCCGATTTCGACGCCGTCGACCGCCTCGCGGTCCGGCTCGCGTCGATCGGCAACATCGCGTCGGACGGCCGCCCTATCCTCGGGCTCGACTCGCGCGATCTCCTGGAGACCGCGCTGGAGAGCGGCCCGCACTCCTACCTCGTGCCGGCCCACATCTGGACGCCGTGGTTCGCGGCGCTCGGCTCGCAGTCCGGCTTCGATTCCATCGAAGAGTGCTACGGCGACCTCGCCGGCCACATCTTCGCCGTGGAGACGGGGCTCTCCTCCGACCCGGCGATGAACTGGCGGCTCTCGTTCCTCGACCGCTTTCGCCTCACCTCGAATTCCGACGCGCATTCGCCGGGCAAGCTGGCGCGCGAGGCGACGTTCTTCGACTGCGAGCCGGATTACTTTTCGATCCGCCGCGCGCTGGAGACGGGCGAAGGCTACGGCGGCACGGTCGAGTTCTTTCCGGAGGAGGGGAAGTACCACGCCGACGGGCACCGCAAGTGCGGCGTGCGGCTTTCGCCGAAGGAGACGCTGGCCGCGGGCGGCCGCTGTCCGGCCTGCGGCGGAGCACTCACCGTCGGCGTGCTCCACCGCGTTCAGGTGCTCGCTGACCGCGACGAGAACCCGGCGCCGCCGACGACGGCCGGTGAGGTGAAGAGCCTCGTTCCGCTGCCGGAGATCGTGTCGGAGATTCTCGGCGTCGGCCCCGGCTCGAAGCGGGTGGCGGCGAGCTACGGCGAGGCGCTCGCGAAGCTCGGGCCGGAGCTCCTGATTCTGGAAGACTTGCCGCTCGACGAGATTTCGCATGCCGGCTCGCCGCTCCTTGGCGAGGCGGTGGAGCGCCTGCGCGCCGGCAACGTCATCCGCGAGGCGGGTTGCGACGGCGAATACGGCGTCATCCGCCTGTTCGAAGAGGGCGAGATCGCGAAGCTGCGCGGGGGCGATCTTTTGTTCGATGCGCCTGTGAAGCGGAAGAAGCCCATAGATAAGAGCGCAGAGACAGTGACCGGCCGGAAAGACCCCCACCCTAGCCCTCCCCCACACGGGGGGAGGGGATCCCGTGCGGCTGCCGCCGAGCGCCGCTCCTCCCCCTTGCGGGGAGGGGATGGGGGAGGGGTCGTTTCAGCAAGCACGGTGCCGGCGTCCGAGCCTCCGCCGTCGCA
>CAZMJQ010000474.1:0-16131 GCA_964566475.1 uncultured Propylenella sp.
GCCCACGCCCTGTGGACGAGCCTGCATCAGGTGATGCTGCTCTTCCCCGGCGAGCCGTTCGTCGGGCTCGACAATTACCGGGCAGTGATCACGGGCGAGTATTTCGGCGTGGCGCTGAAGAACTCGCTCCTGTTCACCGTCCTTGCCGCTCCGACCGTCGTCCTCCTCGGCATGTCGGCGGCGCTGTTCCTCAACCGCGAGTTCTTCGGGGTGAACGCGCTGCGCTCGATCGTGCTTCTGCCGTGGGTCCTGCCTGGCGCCATCAGCGCGGTCCTGTGGGTGTGGATATTCCACCCGAGCTGGGGGATCGTCAATCTGACGCTGCGCAAGCTCGGCCTCATCGACCGCTCGATCCCGTGGCTGACCGACCCGAGCCTCTCCTTCGTGTCGGTGCTCGTCGCGCACGTCTGGACGCAGATACCCTTCACGGTGGTCCTGGTGATGGCGGCGCTCTCCACGCTCAACCGCGAGATGATCGAGGCGGCGGTGGTCGACGGCGCGACGCCCGTGCAGCGGTTCAGCTACGTGGTGTTTCCGCACATCAAGGCGATCGTCGTCGTCCTCCTCGTCTACAACGCGCTCACCGCCTTCACGACCTACGACATCGTCTACGCCATGACCGGCGGCGGCCCGGGCACGGCGACCACCCTTCTCTCGTTCCACATCTGGAAGGAGAGCTTCTCGATGTACGATTTCGGCGCCGGCTCCGCAGTCGCCTTCATCGTCGTCGCGATTTCAGCCGTGCTGATCTTCGCCATCGTCAAGGCGCTGCCCTCGGACCTCTTCAAGGACGACGCCGCGTGACTTGGACCGGACGCATCTTCACCGCGCTCGGCGCGCTGGTGATCCTCGCATTCACCGGCGGACCGGTGCTTCTCGCCTTCGTGGGAAGCGTCGTTCCCGACCGCGTCATGTTCGCGCCCGACCGCGGCCTCTTCGACGAGGTGACGCTGGAGAACTACCGCTTCGTGTTCACCGGCGAGCTGCCGCCTGCGTACCTGCAGTCCGGCGCCAACCGCACGATGATCTCCGACGCCGCGCGGCAGGCGCCGCGGAGCCTCTGGAACAGCGCGCAGATCGCGTTTTCCGCGATGCTCCTCAACCTGCTGCTCGGCGCGCCAGCCGCCTTCATCTACGCCCGCTACGCCTTTCCGGGGAAGCGGCTGAGCTTCATGTTCCTCATTCTCAGTCCGCTCGTTCCGACCGTGGCGCTCATCACGCCGATCTACATGATGATGGAAGCGACGGGACTGATCGGCTCGAAGCTCGGCATCGTCTTCATCCACGCCACGCGGGCGCTGCCCTTCACGGTGCTCATCCTGTCGGTGTTCTTCCGCAAGATCCCGACGGAGCTGTTCGAGGCGGCGATCATCGACGGATGCTCGCGCGTGCAGTCGTTCCTGCGCATCGCCGTGCCGATGGCGCTTCCCGCCATCGCCGCCACCGGCCTCTTCGCCTTCATGCTCTCCTATGCGGAGTTCATGTTCGCGCACGTCCTGTCGGGCGCAGCGAGCAGCAGACCGATGTCCGTGGTCATGGCCGCGCTCGCGCGCAACCCGGACGTCTCCTGGAGCCTGCTCAATACGGCGATCTTCATCGCCATCGTGCCCACCTTCGTGATGGTGGTCCTTGTCTGGCGCTACGTGATTTCCGATCTGGTCGGAGGCGCCCTCAAGGGTTGAGGGCGACGCAGGAGGGCCTGCGGAAGCCTCCCCGGGGACCAGGTTGGTGGGCTCGTCGAATTGGAGATGCGCAGCGACCGTAGGAGCCGATCGCGGACACCTCGATCGCGGTGGTCCTCAAGGCGGCACGCGCCGTGCGCCTGGAGGGCGTCTCGCATCGTCAGCTCGCCGTTTGGTAAACGAGGATCAGGCCACCAGTCTTCAAGGGCCGACTCTCTCGCAAAGTGAAGTGGGTACGCCCGGATTCGGACTTGAACAACGGCGTTCCCTCGCCCCACACCACAGGAGCCAGACAGAGCCTATATTCGTCCACCAGGCGCTCGGCCATGAGGGTCGCCAACAGCTCGGCGCTGCCGAAAACGAAGACGTCCTTGCCTGCTTCGTTCTTCAGTGCCTTGACGGTTTCGGTCGCCTCGCCCTTCAACAAGCGGCTGTTTGACCAGTCCGCAGAATCCAGCTTCCGGGAAGCGACCGCCTTTTCGACCCCGTTCATCATTGAGGCGATTGGACCCTCTTGGATTGTCCAATAGTCGCGCATCCCCTCGTAGGTGCGTCGGCCGAAGAGCAGAGTCCCGATCTCCTCACCCTGGCTCAGCGAGAATGCCTCGAGCTCATCGCCCCAGACAGTGCCGTGCATGTCCAATTGCCAAGGATCGACGCCCTCGAAATAGCCGTCAAGCGTCATCACGTTCCAAGCAATCAACCGTCTCATTTTCGCCTCCAGGCCTCGTGTTCCCCGTTACTCGTCATACCGATTGCAGAGTGCTATCAGTCAAACCTTGCCAAAACCGATCTCATAATGCAATTGGTTATCTGAAGCGATCGGTCCCGTAAACGAGCATCGTTCGAGCTGGGGTCAGGTCTCATTGATCCAGTAGGTCGGCTTGGACGATCGGCGCGCGATTTGGATGCGGTCGTTCACTTGCCGAGTATTCCGGTCCGCCCGATCGCGGCCGACGCCTTCGCCGAAGCGATCGCTGTTGCGGACCTCTGCCGACCGCGGGTCAGGTGATCGGCAGCATCACGTGCTTGCGGAAGCCGGGCCGCCCGGTGAGGCTGTCGTACCAGCGCGCGACATTGGGGAAGGCCGCCTGCTCGATGCCGAGCGAGAAGCAGCGATAGGCGGCGATGCCGGCGGGGACATCTCCCATGGTGAGGGTGTCGCCGACGACGAAGCGGGTCTTGCCGAGCTGCGCCTCCAGGCCTTCCCACAGCCTTGCCGTCCGCTGCCGGGACGTCGCGATGGCCTCTTCGTCGCGCTTCTCCGGAGGCGTGCGGACCAGGCCCCAGAACGCGTCGCGGAAGGCCGGCCACAGCACAGTCGCCTGCCAGTCCATCCACTGCTCTGCAAGGAATCTCTGGCGGAGATCGCTCGGGTAGAGCGTGCCTTCGCTGTAGCGCTTTGCGAGGTAGCGCACGATCACATTGGACTCCCAGAGGATGAAGCCGTCGTCGTCGATGGTGGGGACGAGCCCGTTCGGGTTCATTGCCCGGTACTCCGGCGTGTCAACCACGCCGAAATGCAGGCCGGCATCGATCCGCTCGTATTCGAGCCCGATCTCAGTCATGCACCACAACGCCTTCTGGACGTTGATGGAATTTGTCCGTCCCCAGATGCGCAGCATCGCGCCTTCTCCTCTTATGCGATCCCGTTGTCGGGCGATTCCGGGCCGCCCGCAAGCGCGGCGGCGAGGGTTCCGCCGCCTGCGCGGCGTTCCGCGGAACGCATCACGGATGATCACGGTATCTCACGCAACCGTGACATGAAATGCGCGTTGTCGCTGGTGTGATGCGCCGCGTCGCGCCCGAAATGCGGTCGCGGTGATGCATGGGAAGCGTCACGCAACCAGGCGGTGCTAAGAATAGGGCGCGATGAGCCGCAAATTTCGCTCTCCTGGCCTTGACGTGCTCATGATCAGCTACCTACCGTCCAAGAAACGGACAGGGCGACCGCAACAATGGCTCCAGTTGCCAGTTTACGGAATAGTGACAGGAGGCTAGATGATTCAAGCCCTTCCGCAGTGAAGACGCTGCGGAAGGCTCTGGCGATTCTCGACGCCTTCGCGGCGACGGGCCAGCCACTTTCGGTTGCCGAGGTGGCGGTCCGGGCCGGCGTGACCCGCCCGACGGCCCATCGCCTCGTCCAGACGCTGGTGGCGGAAGGCTATCTGAGCCAGGACGCGCGCGACGGCCGCCTGTCTCCGGGATTCTCCGTGCTCAAGCTCGCCGGAAGGCTTCTGGACACCAACCGGGTGCGGCTGGAATCCATTTCGCACCTCGAGCACATGGCGCGGACAAGCGGCGAGCGCGCCAATCTCGGCATCCTGCACGGCAAGGAGATGCTCTATCTCGCGGGCGCCGAAAAGCCGTCGCTGCCGATGATCTACACCCGTTTCGGTCAGACCACGCCCGTGCACTGTTCGGCCGTCGGCAAGGCCATGCTCGCCTATCTGCCGGAACGCGAGCTGCAGGACTTCCTGGTGAAGGACCTGCTCGTCGCGCGGACCGAGCACTCCCTGACCGACCCGGACGTCTTGCGTGCGGAGCTTTCGGCCATCCGCGAGAGCGGATTCGCCATCGACCGCGGAGAGCTGGCGGCGGGGACGTTCGGCGTCGCTTCGCCGATCCTCATGGGGGGCCGGCCTGTCGCGGCGATCGGGCTGGCCGGCCGGGCGCTCGAGCCGCTCCTGAAGCAGCAGGAGATGGTCATGCACACCGCGGAGGTGATCTCCCACGTGCTGAGTCGCGGCGCCTGAGAGACCCGGGCGCTTTCCGCCGGCCGCGGGCGGGCGCTATTGTGGCGCGCCGGAAGGGAAAGACGAAAGGGGCGGGGATTGCGCGATCTCACACTCGATGCGGCTCAGACGGTGATAGCGGGAGCGCTGAAGCGCTCGCGCGCCGATGGCTTCATGCCGATGACTGTGGTCGTCCTCGACGACCGCGGCACAGTGAAGGCGGCGGGCTCGGAGGACGGCGCAAGCCTTAGCCGCTTCGATATTGCACGCGGCAAGGCGTTCGCCTGCCTTGCCTTCGATCTCGGCGCGCGGGCAGTCGGCGCGAAGGCGCCGATGTTCGTCAACGCGGTGGGGCAGCTCGCCGACGTGAACATGGTCCCGGTGGCCGGCGGCGTGCTGATGCGCAAGGCCGACGGGACGGTCGTCGGAGCGGTGGGTATCTCCGGGGACAGCTCCGATAATGACGAGAAGGCGGCTGTCGCGGGAGTCGAGGCGGCCGGATTTGTCGCAGAGACGGGGGCGGAGGGTTAGGTTCTTTCGTCACCGCTGCGGCGGCAGGCGGAAGATGCGGATCGCCATCGCCAGCATCGAATAGTAGCCGATGATCCCCGTCAGCTCGACCACGGTCCTGCGCCCGAAGGTGTCGATTGCGCGCGCGAAGAGCGCATCGGACAGGTCGTTCGTGCGGAGATACTCGCTGGCGAATTCGTAAGCCAGCGCCGCCTCGGAATCGTCTCCAAAGTCGGGTTGCGTGCCCGCGTCGATGGCTGCGATCACCCCGTCGGGGAGGCCGGCCTTGCGCGCCTCGCGCTCGTGCACGCTCCACTCGTAGTCGGCACTCCAGTGCTTCGCGACGAGGAGGATCACAAGCTCCGACAGACGACCGGCGAGGCCGGTGCGGTAACGGCAGAACGCGCCGAGCTGCTGAACCGCGGCGGCGAGATCGGGGCTTTGGAGATAGAGGTGGAATATCCACGGCACGGACCCGCGCGGCCCCGCCTGGATGGCGTCGTACACCGCTCGCTGACTTTGATCGAGATCGCTGCGGTTCAAGGGAGTGAATCGGTCGCTCATGCGGCGGACTTTACACACGGGAGCGCCGATTCGTAGCCCGGATGGAGAGAAATCCGGGACAAGTGCAATGCGGATGCGCCGGTCCCGCATTGCGCGGCTTCGCCGCTCCATGCGGGCTACGGGTCAGCGGGCTACGAGGTCAGCTCTTGAGGAAGTCGAGCGCGATCTTCGCGAAGGCCTCGGGCGCTTCCATGTTCGCCATGTGCGCGACGCCGGGAATTTCGACGAACTTCGCGCCGGGCGTCATCTCCGCGAACTCGCGCATCTCCTTCGGGTGCGGCCCGTCGAGCTCGCCGACGAGGTACAGAGTGGGGCAGGTCATCTCACCTACGCGTCTCTTGTAGTCGAGCTTCTGCAGCGCGCGGCTCGCCCCCATGTAGCCGGGCGCGGACGTTCCGACGATGATCCGGCGGGCCCGCTCGACGACCTCCGGCCGCTCGGCGCGCGTCCTCTCGCTGAACCAGATCGGCAGCGTGCCTTCCGCGACCGCCTCCATGCCGCTCTCCTTAAGCTGCCTCTGGCGGCCGGCCCACATGTCGACGAAGAACTGCGGCGCGTCGAGGCGGCAGTCGGCCGCGACCAGCTTCTCCACGCGGTCCGGATGCGTCAGCGCAAGCCCCACACCGGTCATGCCGCCGAGCGAGATGCCGAGGATGCTGGAGCGGTCTATCCCCAGCGCGTCCCAAATCGCCGCCACGTCGGAGACGAGGTCGGCGAGCGAATCCGCCTCGTTCTCGGCCGTCGACCGGCCGTGGCCGCGCGCGTCGAGGAGGAGCAGCCGGAAATCCCTGGCAAGCGCCGGGGCGAGATCGTCCCAGATGGTGAGATTGCCGGCCAGCGTATGGAGACAGGTGAGCCACGGCCTGCCCTCCGCCCCCTCCACGACGGCATGGAGGGAATTGCCCGCGACCGGAACGCGATGGACCTCCGACATGACGCGCCTCACGCGGCCTGGCTTGCAGAAGACGTGTGGCGGTTGATGGCCGGCATGACCTTCTCCACCATCAGCTCCATGGAGCGCTTGGCCAGCATCTTGTCGGCCCAGTCGTGGCCGGCATAGAGGAGCGTGCCGAAGTCGCCCGTCGTCTCGCGGAAGGCGAGGAGGTCCTCCGTGACCTTCTCCGGCGTGCCCCAGATCACCAGGTCGTCCACGATCTTCTCGATCGTCACCGACGAATCCGGCGCGTTCTGGTCGGACTTGAAGAGGTTGGCGCGCCCGTTGGCGATCAGCTTCGTGCCGATGGAATTGTAGTAGCTGTGATAGGGGCCGCCTTTCTCCGTGGCGTAGCGCCTGGCCGTGTCGTTGTCGTCGGCGACGAAGATGCTCTTCGCCACGCGCCAGTTCTCCGGCCTGGCGGGCCGGCCGGCGCGCTCGCATCCCTCGGCGTATTTTGGCCAGTGCGACTTCACCCATTGCGGCAGCAGGAAATTCGCCGAGATCGGCTCCCAGCCGCGCGCCGCCGCCTCGCTCACGCCCTTGGAGAAGGGCGCGACCGCCGTCACGACGATCGGCGGGTGCGGGCGCTGCCAGGGCTTGTGGATGAAGCCCTGGCCGAGCTCGGGGATCAGCGTGCGCCCGGTGGAAATCGACCAGTGGGCGCCCTTCAGATCGTAGGGCGGCTCGCCGGCCCAGATGTTGAGCACGTGATCGATCGCCTCCACGAACATCGCGGTGCGGTCCTTGTCGAGGTTGCCGAACGCCTCCGCGTCGGAGAGGAGCCCGCCGGGGCTGATCCCCATGATGAAGCGGCCCTCGGCCATGTGGTCGACCATGGCGACCTCGGCCGCCACGCGCGCGGGATGATGGTTCGGCATGTTGATGGTGCCGGAGCCGAGCCGGATGGTCTTCGTCTCGTTGAGCAGCCACGCGATGAAGATGAGCGAGGACGTGATCGTCTCCGCGGCGTCGGTGATGTGCTCGCCGAAAAAGCCCTCGACGAAGCCGAGCTTCTCCGCGAACAGCGTCAGCTCGCGATCCTCTTGCAGCGTCTCGTTGAGCGGACGCCCGACGGGATGAATGGGCATGGTGAAGAAGCCGAGCTTCATTCGTTCCTCTCCGTTGGGGAGACCGTCACCGCGAGGATAGGGGTTCGATTCCGCGCGAAAAAATTATAAGAACTTCTCGTCTTGATCAGTACGGCTGATACGATGGCCGACAGCCTGCGAAGCATCCGCGTCTTCGTCGCGACCTACGAAGAGCGCTCCTTCACGCTCGCCGCAAAGCGCGAGCATGCCACGCAGTCCGGGGTCTCGCAGCATATCCGCAAGCTGGAGGAGCGGCTCGGGTCCAGGCTCTTCTCGCGCGACCGCGGCCGCGTCGTGCCGACGCCGGCCGGCGAGGCCTATTACGGCCGCTGCGTGGAGCTGCTGCGGCTGGCGCATTCCGCCGACGCCGCCATCGGGCGCTTCGGCGCCGGCCTGACGGGAGAGATCTTCATTGGCCTGATGCCGACCATGACGCGCTCCGCGCTCGCCCCGGCGCTCTCGCGCTTCATCGAGGCGCATCCCAACGTGGCGGTGCGCATCGTGGAGGCCTACAGCGCCGTGCTGACGCAGCACGTGCGCTCCGGCGAGCTAGACTTCGCGGTGGTGCCGGCGCTCGCCGGCACGCCCGGGCTCGCCAGCCGGCATTTCCTCAGGACGATCGAGGTGCTCGTGTCGCGCCGCGCCTCGCGGCTGAAGCACCTGGAGCCGGTGCGCCTGAAGGATCTCGGGCCGCGCAGCTATGTGGTTCCCGGCCAGCAGAACACGCGGCGCGGCTCGATCGAGATCTACCTTGCCTCCAACGGCGTGCGCTACGACCGGCTGCTGGAGCTCGACGCCATGCTCGGAACGCTGGACTTCGTGGCGCGCTCCGACTGGCTCACGATCCTGCCCGGCATCATGATGGCCTCCGACATCAGGCGGAAGAGCGTGACGATCAACCCGATCGTCGACCCGGTGTTCGTGCTCGATCTCGTTCTGATCGAGCCGTCGCGCCGCCCGATGACGGCCGCCGCGCATGCGTTCCTCGACATCCTCAAGGAGGAGTCGGAACGGCTCGAGGAGCCCTGGTCGCCGTATCTTGCGGCGGGCAAGCCGCGGCGTCGCCGCCACTTGCCGTGACGCCAGGGTGCCGTCCGCCCGAAGCGTGCGGAGGCAGCGCTATTTCAGCACTACGCGATGGCGGAAAGGGTGTCTGTATGCTATGCTTGAAACAGCGAGCAGGGGGCCATACTGACGACGCCTTACCCACATGTCCGCGGCTGGGAAGCGTGGCCGTGGTACTGGCGGTTCTTCCGTGATCCGCTACTGTGCCTGATCGAGTTGCATCGGCAATTCGGGCCGCTCGGCGTCATCGAGAACCCTGTGCCCGGCCCTCGGCGCGGCCACCGCTATCTGCTCGTCACGGGTGAAAGCTTCAACCGTCAGGTCCTCAACCGGCCCGACGACTTTCTTCCGAGCGGCCAGCTCGCCAAGGGCCCTCCCGGGTCCGCCCAGCGAAGGGTCAGGCGGGGCATCCTGAAGATGCACGGCGAAGAGCACCGCCGCCATCGCCGCCTCATGCAGCCCCCGTTCTCGAAGACCTCCGTCGCAACGACCACCCGGCTGATGGCGCCATTGATCGACGAGATCATCGATCAGTGGCAGCCCGGCAAGCCGATCGACATGTTCAGCGAGATGCGCGTCCTCTCGAACTGGGTGGCGGCGAACGTGCTCTTCGGCAATGAGGATATCGCCGCATCGCTGCATATCGGCGATCTCATCGACCGGTGGATCGTTCTTGAGGCCAGGACCCGCAGATGGGGCATGATAGAGCGGGACCTGCCCGGACTGCCCTACCGCACGGAGCTCAGACACGCGGAAAGGCTTGAAGACACGATACGCAAGATGCTGGAACAGAAGCGTGTTGCGGGCCTGTCGGGCGGGGATGTGCTCTCGGTGCTCCTGCGTGCCGCAGATTCCCGCGAAGCCGGTATGAAGGACGCCGACCTGATTGCGCATTCCGTCTCGCTCTACGGCGCAAGCTTCGAAACGACCGCGGGGGCGCTCGCGTGGACGCTCTTCCTGATCGCGCAGCATCCTCTCTGTGCGGCTCGGCTGCACGATGAGGTGTCGCAGCTCGAAGAGTGGCCGCCAGACAGTTCTGCCCTGGAGTCCTCGCCGTTCCTGGACGCCGTGGTACGCGAGTCGCTGAGACTTATGCCTTCTGTTCCGTTCACGTTCCGCCGGCCGGCTCGTCCGCTCGAGTTCGCAGGCGTGCCTCTGAGGCTCGGTGACAAGGTCGTCGTAAGCCAGTTTCTCACGAATCGCGATCCGGATGTGTTTCCCGACCCCTACCGCTTCGATCCCTCCCGCTGGTTCGGCCCGCGGCCGACTCCCTATCAGTATATTCCCTTCAACGCCGGCCCACGGATGTGTCTCGGCGCCGGTTTCGCCACGGCGGAGATAAAGCTGGTGGTCGCGCGCATAATGCAGAAGTATCGCCTGACGGTGGTTCCGCAGGCGCGGATCGACGCGACCGTGCATCTCGTTCTTAAGCCGCGAAGCGGGCTGCCAATGAACGCTCACCCGCAGGACCGGGCATTTCAAAGGTCGCCGGTCCGCGGCAACATCCTTCAACTGATCGATCTCGTCAGTCCCGAGCAGGAGCCGTCGGGAGATTCAGTGCTCAGTGCCGCCTGATCGGCCCGGGTGGTGGGGCGGGAGTGGTTCCGGCGCGCCGGGTCTCTCCTCGCCACCTTTGATCACTTCCCGGCGAGCCATTTCTCCATGTCGCCTCTCAGCTGCGCCTCGGCCTGACGAAAGAAGTATTCCGAGACGATCGTCGGCGAGGCGATCTTGCTGTTTATCCCGTCGTTGATCGCCATGTGGACGCCGTCGCGGCCGGACATCTGGTGACACTGGGCGCAGGTGACCGTGTTGAAGCGGAGCGCCTTTACGTCGAGCCGCTTGGGATCGCGGAAAGTCTCGACGGTGAGCGCGTCGAGGACGAACCGCAGCTTCTCTTTCCGGGCGCCCGTGGCGCCGGCGATCCCGTCGCGCAGAAGGTCCATGTCGTAGACGGAGGAATAGTAGCCGTAGTCGATGCCCTGGCGGATCGTCTTTCTCGGCGATGGCCACATCGGAAGATATGCGCCTCCAGCGGGGCGGGTATGCCTTCAACGCACATCCGGGGATTTCGTGTCCCGGTCGATGTGCGCGGCGCACTTCTCCGCCACCATGATGGTGGGGATGTTGGTGTTGCCGCGCGGGATCGCGGGCATGATCGAGGCGTCCACGACGCGAAGGCCCTCCACGCCAAGCACCCGCGCCTCGCTGTCCACCGCCTTGCCCATGCCGCAGGTGCCGGCCGGGTGGAACATCGGGGTGACGCCGGCCAGCGCCAGTTCGTCGAACTCCGTGTCGTCGCGGATGTCGGAGAGAAGCTTGCCGGGCTTCAGCATGGTGCGGAGCGCCCCCCTGCGCGCTGCCGCGCCCAGGCCGACGACAGCCGCGAGCGCCTGGTTGAGGACGAGCGACGAGACGCCGGGGCTGTTGAGCAGGCGGATGGGCGGGTTGGGCGGCAGCACGAAGGCCTCGTGCGTCGCCTTCCTGACTTGCGGGTCGAGAAGCAGCGTGCGGGCGAAGCGGGCTGCGCTGACGAGCCGCTGAGTGTCGCGCGGGTCGGACAGGAGGTTGAAATCGACCGCCGGCGGCCCGCTCGGGTCGGCGCGGTCGAGCCTCACCGTGCCGCGCGAGACCGGCGCGTAGAGCGACGGGCCGACCATGCCGAGCCGGTTGCCGGTGGCGTAGCCGCTGGTGCGCGCGATGAAGCTCACGAAGAGGTCGCCCGGCGGCGCGCCCCCGATCCCCGAGGAAAGACGCGCCCCCGCCATGGCGTAGTTGCGCATGGCCGGCGACTGCCGCGCCTGAGGCCGGATCACCGCGCCGAGATGCGTGAAGAGATGGTTTTGCAGGTTGGCCCCGACCTCGGGCGCGTCGGCGACCACCGGCACGCCGCACTCCGCGAGGTGCCCGGCCGGGCCAATGCCCGATCTCATGAGCAGGTGAGGCGAGTGCACGCCTCCCGACGAGACGATCACCTCGCGCGCCTTGAGCGTCGCCATGCTGCCGTCCGGCCGCGCCACCACCGCGCCCACCGCCCTGCGGCCCTCGAAGAGGATCGTTCGGGCGGTTGTGTCCGTCACGATGTCGAGGTTTTCGCGCCGCCGCACCTCCGGCGTCAGATAGGCGACCTGCGCCGAGACCCGGTGCCTGCCGTCGGTGCTGGTCGGGATGGCGAAGACGCCGTCGACGTCCGCGCCGTTGAGGTCGGGGCGGAGGTCCAGCCCGTGCTTCTCCGCGGCGGCGGCGAGCGACCTGTTGAAGCCCGGCCACGCGGCATGCGGCACTCGGCGGATGGCGACCGGGCCGTCCGCTCCGTGCTCGGGCGAGGAGATGTCCGCGTCGCTCTCCAGCCTGCGGAAATAGGGGAGCACGTCCTCAAAGGCCCAACCCGTTGCGCCCGCCGCCGCCCAGCCGTCGTAGTCCGCCGCCAGGCCGCGCAAGGCCCAGAGGCCCATGACGGTGGAGCCGCCGCCGAGGATGCGCGCCTGTGTAAACGGCTTCGGCGGCGACCCGGCGCGGGCCACGGCCGTGAGGCCCGGCCAGAAATAGGCGGCATTGGCGTAGGCGCGCGGGAAGAGGTCGGCGATGTCGTCGGGCAGGGCGTCCTCATTGAGGTCGCGTCCGGCTTCCACGAGGCGGACCTTCCGCTTCGGATCCTCGCTCAGGCGCGCGGCCAGCACGCAGCCCGCCGATCCGCCGCCGATGATGAGGATGTCCGCTTCGTCCATGCCGCGCCTTCCCAAGACGGATCACCATTGCCCGAACTGCCGCCGATGGTGCAAGGCAGGGCGGAACGATGGGCGCGTAGCGGGCATGATGATTTCGAGGCGGCGGGGCGGCCCGCGATTCACGCATCGCGGGCGCGGGTAGCGGCATGGAGGGGGCGTCGCGCTCGAAGCTGATCGCGCTCGTCGTCGCCAGCGCGTTCTTCATGGAGAACCTCGACGGCACGGTCATCGTGATCGCGCTGCCGACCATGGCCGAATCGCTCGGCACCGACACGGTCGCGCTGACGATCGGCGTCACGAGCTATCTGCTCACGCTGGCGGCGCTCGTCCCGGCGAGCGGGTGGATCGCCGACCGGCTCGGGGTGCGCAACGTCTTCTGCGCGGCCATCGGCGGGTTCGTCGTCTCGTCCATCCTGTGCGGCCAGAGCACGGGCCTGTGGGAGTTCACGGGCGCGCGCATCCTGCAGGGCGCCAGCGCAGCGCTGATGTCGCCGGTCGGGCGGCTCGCCGTGCTGCGCACCACCTCGAAGAAGGAGCTGGTGCAGGCCATCGCGCTCATCACCTGGCCCGGCCTCATCGCGCCGGTGGTCGGACCGCCGCTCGGCGGCTTCATCGCCACCTACGGCTCGTGGCGCTGGATCTTCTTCCTCAACGTCCCGATCGGGCTGATCGGCATGGTGCTCGTGGCGCGCTACGTGCCGAACCTTCGCAGCGACGAGCGCCGGCCCTTCGACGTCTCCGGCTTCCTGCTCATGGCTTTTGCGCTGGGGACGATCCTCTATGCGCTGGAGGCGGCGGGCCACGGCAGCGCCAACTGGTTTCTGATCGTGTCGGTCTTCGCCCTCGGTCTCGCCGCCGGGACGTTCGCCATCCGCCATGCGGGACGCAAGCCGCACCCGCTCCTCGACCTCTCCATTTTCCGCATCCCGACCTTCTCGGCGACAGCGCTGACCGGGGGCAGCGTCTTCCGCCTGACGAGCGGCGCCATGCCCTACCTGCTGCCGCTCTTGTTCCAGATCGGCTTCGGCCTCAGCGCCGTGTCGGCCGGGCTGCTCGTCTTGGCCTATGCCGCCGGGAATCTCGGGATGAAGGTGGTGACCACGCGCATCCTGCGCATGTTCGGATTCCGCCGCGTGCTCGTGTTCAACGGCATGCTCGCGGCCGCGTCCATACTCGCATGCGCATTCCTTGCGCCGGCCACGCCGCAATGGGCCGTGATGACCGTTCTCTTCGTCGCCGGCTGCCTCAGATCGATGCAGCTCACCTGCATCAACACGCTGATGTTCGCCGACGTCCCGGACCGGCAGAAGAGCTCGGCCACGACGCTCTCCGTCATGTCGCACCAGCTCTCCATGAGCATCGGCATCGCCATCGGGGCGCTGATCCTCAGCCTCAGTGCCGACCTTCGTGGTGCGGCGGCGGGCGATCTGGCGGTGTTCGACTTCCGTGTTGCCATCGTCGCCATGGCGGCGTTGGCCGCTGTCTCCATCGTGCGCTTCGTGGCGATAGACCCTGCCGCCGGCGCCGAGGTGAGCGGGCATGGTGGAGCGGGCGCCGACAAGCCCTCGTGAAGCCGGGCGCCCTTGCTTTTGCAGGGCGGCAAACCTAGAACGCGCGGGACTTGGCGAGTTGCGACATGGACATAGCCGCCCTGGAGATCGAAGCGGTCAAGCTCATCCGGCCTGAGAGGCATTCTGACCATCGGGGCTATTTCGTCGAGACCTGGAACAGGCGGCGCTTCGCCGAGGCCGGAATCGATGTCGACTTCGTCCAGGACAACGTTTCCTTCTCAGTATCGGCAGGGACGGTTCGCGGGCTGCACTACCAGACGCCGCCGCACGCGCAGGCGAGGCTTGTGCGGGTCGTGCGGGGGGCGATCTTCGACGTGGCCGTGGACCTTCGGAAGGGGTCGCCGTCCTTCGGCCGTCACGTCTCGGCCGTGCTCACGGCGGAAGGCGGCGAGCAGCTGTTCATCCCGGTCGGGTTCGCGCACGGGTTCTGCACGCTCGAGCCCGGTACGGAGGTGGCCTACAAGGCCTCGGTGTTCTTTTCCCCGCAGCATGATTGCGGCATCGCCTGGGACGACCCGGAAGTCGGAATCCCGTGGCCGCTTGAGGGGAGGGAGCCCGTGCTCTCCGAAAAGGACCGGGCCATGCCTCGGCTTGGCGATATAGAGCCGCCGTACTGACGGTGTGCCCGGCAACGGAGCGGGGCAATGTGATACAGGCAGAGGATGCCCGCCGGATCCGACCGTCGCGTCTTCGTCGTCCTCAGCCTCTTCAGGCCGGACGAAGGATTGCTGGGCCGCCAGGTGCGCTCGCTTATCGACCAGTCGCATCGCGGCATCGAGGTGCTCGCCTGCGCCGACGGGCCGCTTGACGGAGGGACGGCATCCCTCCTGACGGAGATCGGCGATCCACGGGTGCGGCTTGTCGTGTTCGACAACAATGTCGGCGTGCATGCGAGCTTCGCCCGCGGGCTACGCGAGGCGCTGGCCCGGAGCGATCGCGACACCGACCTCTTCGCCTTCTGCGACCAGGACGATCTCTGGCACCCGACGAAGCTCGCGCAACAGGTCGCCTGTCTCGGCGATCCGGAGGTCAGCCTGTGCCACTCGGATGCGCGCGTGGTTGCGCGGGATGGGCGGGAGCTTGCGCCCTCGCTGTTCGACTACGAGTCGCGCTCGCGCTCGGCCTCGCTCACCGACCTTCTCGTGATGAACAATGTGACGGGGATGACCGCCGTCTTTCGACGCGACGTGGCGCGAGCCGCAAGCGGCTTTCCGCTCGCGCGCAGCCGCTACGTGCTGCACGATCATTGGACGGCGCTGGTCGCGTCGCTTTTCGGGCGCATTCATCTGATCGACAAGCCCCTCGTGGACTACGTTCAGCATGACGAGAGCGTCCTCGGCGCGCGGTCGTGGGGGCGGGGTGCGGGCAGCAGCCGGCTCTGCGCCGACCGGCGCTATCTTCTCCGGTGCTATCGGCAGTATCTCTGGCGGCGGGACGCGTTTCGGGCGCTGCGGAGGGCGTTCGCGGAAGCGCCTGACATCGCGGCCCGGATCGACGCGGCGCCGGTCAAGCGGCTTTTCGACTGCGGCGCATCCCGCTATGCCGGACTGGCCTTGTCCTTGCGCTATTGGATGCGGGGCGACCGGCGCCAGGCCGATCAGGCTTGGCGGTTGGGGCGAGGCAAGATGCTCGACTGCCGCCGGCGCGAGAGAACGGCGGGCCGACGCGGTGCGGGGAATCTGGGCAACGGGAGCTGAATGCGGATCATCGTCACCGGCGGAGCCGGATTCATCGGCAGCGCAGTCGTGCGTCATCTGATCGGGCGCACGGAGCATTCCGTGCTCACGCTCGACAAGCTGACATACGCGGCTTCGAGGGAGTCGCTCGCCTCCGTGGGGAATAGCCACCGCCACGCGTTGCGGGTCTGCGACATCGGCGATGGCGAGGCGGTGGCGGCGGCGTTCCGCGAGTTCAGGCCCGACGCAATCATGCATCTGGCGGCCGAGAGCCATGTCGACCGCTCCATCGACGGCCCGGGAGCCTTCATCGAGACCAACGCGGTCGGCACGTTCCGCCTGCTCGAAGCGGCAAGGTCTTATTGGGATGGGCTCGACGAGAGCGCCCGCGCGCGATTCCGCTTCCACCACATCTCCACCGACGAGGTGTTCGGCGCGCTGGCCCCCGCCGATCCGCCCTTCTCGGAGACGACGCCCTATGACCCGCGCTCGCCTTATTCGGCCAGCAAGGCGGCAGCCGACCATTTCGTGCGCGCCTGGGGCCACACCTTCGGGCTGCCGGTCCTGGTGACCAA
>CAZMJQ010000475.1:0-6192 GCA_964566475.1 uncultured Propylenella sp.
GAGGAGCGGCGCGACGTAGCTGCCGAGCGCGCCGAGGCCCGCGAGCGCCGGCCCGTGGATCGCGGACAGGAAGAGGGTGACCAGCCCGGCGGCGGTGAGGAGCACGAATGCCGCGGCCGGGCCGATGAAGCCGTAGAGCGCATGTGCGGCGTAGATTGTGGCGAAGGCGGCGACGCCGCCTGCGGCGGTGAGGATCGCCGGCACGTCGGCCCGCTCCAGGACCGGGAGCTCGAGCGCGCGGTCGCGGCGGCGCAGCCATTCGCCCGCGCCGAACAGGATCGCGGAGAGGAGCGCGCCGAGCGTGATGCGGGCGCCGGGTCCGATGAGGCCCTGCTCGATGGTGTAGCGCACCAGGAAGACGGCGCCGAGCGCCAGCGCCAGGCCGCCGACGAGCACGGTCCAGCGCGCGCCGATCGTGGTTTCGATCGACTCGCGAGTCCGTGGCGGCGCGGCGGGCGGAGGCTCGGCGGAGGAGGGCTCTTCCGCGGCTTCGGGCTGCGGATGCTCGGCCGGGGCCGCCGGAGGCTCTGCGGGCGTTACTGTCGCTTCAGGAGGCGGGGGCGTGGCGGCTGCGGCGGTCTGCGGGGACCACGGCCCGCCCTCCGCCTCGGAGGGGCCGTAGGGCTCGGCGGCGGGGGCGGTGACCGGGCCGGCGGCAGCCGGTGCGATATCCCTGAGGTGGGCCTCCAGCGCGGACAGGCGCTCGGCGAGGGCGTCGGCCCGCCGGCGGGCAAGGCTCGCCAAGACCAGCGCGATCAGCGGCGCCACCAGCACCCACAGCACCACGACGCTCAGAAGAGCCCACAAATGCGCATCCCCCGGCTGCGGCTTCGCCGCGCGCTATATCTGAGTCTGCCTCGCTTGCGGAGTGGCGTCGTGCCGGATGGTCAATCGACCTTGGCGATATCCGGGGCGTCGACCGCCTTCATGCCGACCACGTGATAGCCGGCGTCGACGTGCAGGACCTCGCCGGTGACGCCCGACCCCATGTCGGAGAGGAGGAACACGGCGGAGCGGCCGACGTCCTCGATGGTCACGGTGCGGCGGAGCGGCGCGTTGTACTCGTTCCACTTCAATATATAGCGGAAGTCGCCGATGCCGGACGCGGCGAGCGTCTTGATGGGCCCGGCGGAGATGGCGTTGACGCGGATCTTCTGCGGCCCGAGGTCGACGGCGAGATAGCGCAGGCTCGCCTCGAGCGCCGCCTTGGCAACGCCCATGACATTGTAGTGCGGCATCACCTTCTCGGCGCCGTAATAGGTGAGCGTGAGGATCGAGCCGCCGTCGGCCATGAGCGGCTCGGCGCGCTGCGCCAGCGCGGTCAGCGAATAGCAGGAGATGTCGAGCGTCTTGCGGAAGTTGTCCGCCGTCGTGTCGATGTAGCGCCCGTCGAGCTGGTCCTTGTCGGAGAAGGCGATGGCGTGGACGAGGAAGTCGAGCCTCCCCCAGTGCGCCTTAAGCCCGTCGAACAGGGCATCCATGGAGGCCGCGTCGGTGACGTCGCAATGGCCGGCGACATGCGCGCCGAGCTCCGCGGCGAGCGGCTCCACGCGGCGCTTGAACGCCTCGCCCTGGTAGGTGAGAGCCAGCTCGGCGCCGGCCTGGCTGGCGGCCGATGCGATCCCCCAGGCGAGCGAGCGGTTGTTGGCGATGCCCATGATCAGGCCGCGCTTGCCGCTCATCACTCCGCTCACCGAGGCATCCATCTGGCCGGCTCAACTCTTCCTGGCGCGGGAATCCGCGCAATTCCGGGCCGGTAATGACACGCGCGTCCAGCCCCTTCAAGCCGCCGATGCGACCTTCCGCGCCGCGGTTGAAACGCTGCAAGACGGTTGCGGCGGCGGCTTTGCTGCCTGGCTTGTGAAGATGCGGAACACCGGCACCGGCCTGGCGATCGGCATTGCGATCGGAGTCGCCATTGGCGCGGCCATGGATAACATCGCCATGGGCATCGGGATCGGCATCGCTCTCGGCATCGCACTCACCTACCCTTATAAGGGCCACCGCAAGGAGCGTTGAGGCTCCGGGTATGTGTTGGCAGCGGCCTCCGATCGCGTGTTGAAGACGCCATGAACGATGTAGCGACCGCCGGCTCTTTCCTCGACCGCCTCGCGGCGATCGTCGGCGCGCGATACGTGCTCACCGCCGAGGCTGAGAAAGGGCCTTATCTCACCGAGCCTCGGGAATACTATCGCGGCTCCTCGCCGGCCGTGGTGAGGCCCGGCTCAGCGGGGGAGGTCAGCGCGATCCTTAGGCTCGCCAACGAGACCGGCACGCCGATCGTCCCGCAAGGCGGCAATACCGGGCTGGTGGGCGGGCAGACGCCGGACGGGAGCGGGCGCGAGGTCGTGCTCTCCACCGAGCGGCTCGACAGGATCCGCGCCGTCGATGCGGCGGGCGGGACGATCGTGACGGAGGCGGGGGTGGTGCTTCAGCGGCTGCAGGAGGCCGCGGCCGAGGCCGGCATGCTCTTCCCGCTCTCGCTCGGCGCGGAGGGCTCCTGCCGCATCGGCGGCAACATCTCCACCAACGCGGGCGGAACCGGCGTCCTCGCCTACGGCAATACGCGAAACCTGGTGCTCGGGCTGGAGGTGGTGCTGCCGACCGGCGAAATCTGGAACGGGCTGCGGGGGCTCGTGAAGGACAATTCCGGATACGACCTGAAGCAGCTTTTCATCGGCGCGGAGGGCACGCTCGGCGTCGTCACGGCGGCGGTGCTGAGGCTCTTCCCGGCGCCGCGCGGGCAGGCCGTCGCCATCGCGGGCGTGCCCGACCCGGAAGCGGCGCTGCGGCTTTTTCGAACGGCGCGCGACCGGGCCGGCACGGGGCTCACCGCCTTCGAGCTCATTCCGCGCATCCTCATCGACATGCTGGTGACGCATCTGCCGGATGCGCGCGATCCGCTCGCCGGTCCGCATCCGTGGTACGTGCTGCTGGAATTTTCCTCCGGCCGCAGCGAGGAGGATGCGCAGGCGCTGCTGGAGGGGACGCTGGCCGAGGCGCTCGAGGCGGGCGCGGCCTCCGACGCGGTCGTCGCGACGTCGCTGGAGCAGGCCGGGCAGCTCTGGCGGCTGCGCCATGCGCTTTCGGAGATCCAGAAGCCGGAGGGCGCGTCGATCAAGCATGACGTGTCGATCGCTGTGGAGCGCGTGCCGGACTTCATCGCCCGCGCCGGCGAGGCGGCGGTTGCGACGGTGCCCGGCTCGCGCCTCGTGGCGTTCGGGCATCTCGGCGACGGTAACATCCACTTCAACCTGTCGCAGCCGAAGGGGATGAAGCCTGAGGACTTCATGGCGCGGGCGCCGGACGTGCATGCGGCCGTGCACGCCATCGTCGTGGAGATGGGCGGCTCAATCGCCGCCGAGCACGGCATCGGCCGCTACAAGCGGACGCTGCTTCCCACCGTGAAGAGCGAGATCGAGCTCGACATGATGCGGCGCATCAAGCGCGCGTTCGATCCGAACAACATTCTCAATCCGGGGCGAGTGCTCTAGGCCTCCTCCTCAGCGCCGTCCGCACCGCCCGGGCGCTTCATCATGCGGCGCGTGTGGTCCTGCAGTCTGGGGAAGCGCGCGGGATCGACGCCGTCGTCCGCGAGGCAGGTCGCAATCGTGAAGAGGTAGGGGTCGGCGACGGTGTAGTCCTCGCTCATCACCCACGGGCCCTGGAACTTCTCGCAGTCGATCAGCTCGAAGCAGGCGCGCTGACACCCGCCGGCGGCCAGGCCTCGGTGTCGTGGTCCGGATGCTGGTGGTTGGTGCTTCTGATCCTGCGCAGCATGTCCGGGTTGTCGGCGTAGGTCGGCCGGTCGCCCGGGACCTGCGTCAGCCCGGAATACCACGCGACGCGGCTCTCGTTGCCCGACTGGCGAACCGGCGGTGCCCGGTCGGGCTCGTCGAGCGTGCCGACCATGACGCCGACGTCGTCTCCGTCGGGATAGTCGAAGGTCAGCGGGGTCCCGCAGGCATTGCAGAACCCGCGTCGCGCGACATCGGAGCTCATGAAGTAGCTGATCGTGCCGCGGGTGACCCTGAATGCCGGCTTCAGCACCGGGCAGATGACCGCAAACGGGCCGCCCACGGCCTTCTGGCACATCCGGCAATGGCAGACATGGACGTTCTCCGGTTGCTGGTCGAGAGCGTAGCGGACCGCTCCGCATTGGCATCCGCCGGTCAGAGGCAGGCTGTCGTCACTCATCCTCTTCCCTCATTTGCTCGCGAGCCGCACACAAAGCCTGCCGCGCCGATATCCGCAATCCCCCGGCGTGGTCGCGCCGGCACCCATTTCCTCGTGCGCAGTCAGAACAGGCTGCGCTGGGCCGGTTCTTCCGGCGCGGGCGAATCCTCCATGGCCGCTTCCTCCAGCAGCCGCGGGTCGTCGTTGTCGACCGCGTTCACCAGCGTCGAGACGGGCTGCAGCCGAAAGAGGTCGTCGCGCGCCGGTTTGAGAAGCGCGACGGCCTGCTTCGGCGTGGTCTCCGGCGCAAGCCAGGTCGCGAAGTCCTTGCGCTCGAGCACGACGGGCATGCGCTCGTGGATCGGCGTGAGGAGGCGGTTGGCGTCGGTGGTGACGATCGCCGCGGTGTCGATCTCGCTGCCGTCGGCGCCGTGCCAGGTCTCCCACAGGCCGGCGAAGGCGATCGGGGCGCCGTCGGCCGGCAGCACGGCGTAAGGCTGCTTCGGCGCGCGCCCGCGGTCCGATCCTCTCGCCTGCCACTCGTAGAAGCCGGAGGCAGGGATGAGGCAGCGGCGGTACTTGAAGGGGTCGCGGTAGGCGGGCTTCTCCTCGATCCCCTCGGCGCGCGCGTTGATCATCAGCGGCAGCGTCTGGGGGTCCTTCGCCCACCAGGGGATCAGCCCCCAGCGCACCGGCACGAGCTCGCGGCCCTTCGGCCCCTGCCGCACGATCGCGATGGGCTGTGTCGGCGCGATGTTGTAACGCGGCACGACGAGACGCTCGTCGAAGGCGGGCAGCTCGAAGAGGAGGCGGATTGCCTCGGCATTGGCTATGAGGGTGTATCGGCCGCACATGGTTCAGCTCGGGGAACAGATGGACGATCGGCACCCGTCCGGCAACAGCGCCGAGGTCAGGCAGGGCGCCAGCATGGTCGTCATCCGCCGCGACGCGGTGCTGATGGTGGAGCGCTCGCGCGCCCCCGCGAAGGGCCTGTGGAGCTTCCCGGCCGGCCGCGCGGAGCCGGGCGAGGACCCGGAGGCGAACGCGCGGCGCGAGCTGATGGAGGAGACGGGACTGAAGGTCGGAGAGGTCGTGCGGCTCGGCTCGTTCCGCCCGCCGGAAGGCGTTTCCGGCTTTCACGTCACCGTCTTCGCCACCCGCGCGGGCGAGGGCGAGCCGGTGGCGGGAGACGATGCGGCGAAAGCGGAGTTCGTGCCGTTCGCAAGCGTCCTGACGCGACCGCTCACCGCCGGGGCGCCGGGATGGATCGCGCGCGCCATTGCAGCGCTCTCCGGCCTGCCGCCGCGATGAGCCATGTCTCTCGGCTCTTGCCGCTGTCCCGCGGCAACCGCACAATCGCAGCATGACTCGGATCGGCCGCGCCTTCCTCGGGATCGCCCTGGCGCTCGCTCTTGCCGGCCCCCTGGCCGCGCAGGAGGAGAGCGGGACGCCTGCGCCGCCGACCGAGCTGCCGCCGCCGATCTACGAGGCCAAGCTTCTGAGGCTGGCGGAGATCCTGGGGTCGCTGTCGTTCCTGCGCGACCTGTGCGGCGAGGACGACGGCCCCGTCTGGCGCACAGAGATGAGCGCGCTGCTGACGGCGGAGGACCCCGGCCCGCAGCGCCGGCAGCGGCTCGTCGCGCGCTTCAACCACGGTTTCGAGACCTACAACGCCGTCTACCGCTCGTGCACGCCGTCGGCCAGACGCGCGATCGGGCGCTACCTCGACGAAGGCCAGGCGCTGGCGAGCGACGTGCGCAGCACCTACAGCCAGTAACCCCTCCCGTTAATGCTTCCTTCACGATACCGTGTTGCACGGGCGGGGCGCATGCTACGCGGCGAACATGACCACGGGAGCGGGCAAGACAATGGACGAGATCCTGAGCCAGGAAGCCGAGCAGCTGAGCCTTCAGAAACGCGAGGCCTACGTCCGAATCTCGGCCGTGTGGCAGGACGCGCTTGGGGCCGGCATAGAGCCGGAGGTCCTGGCGCATGTCGCGCTCTTCGCGGCCCTTG
>CAZMJQ010000476.1:0-4851 GCA_964566475.1 uncultured Propylenella sp.
CGCGACATAGAGATCGACGTCGAAGCCCGGATCGTCCACGCAGAGCTGGCACTGGCCGTTGTCGTTCACGAACCACCAGCGCTGCTTCTTGCTTGGCTGGTCGGTGAAGGTGACCTGCACGACGGTGCGCCGGGCGCCGAAGGCGGCGGGCTTCACGCTCTTCTCCATCGCCCAGATCAGCAGCCCGAGATCCACCTCGTGGTCCGCCAGCTCGCGGCGCGACCAGCGCTGGCCCCATACGCCGAGCGCCTCGACGATGGGCGCGAACTCCACGCCGGCCGGGGTCAGATGATAGGTTCGGCCCCGCCCTCCGGGCGAGCGCCGCCGCTCGACCACGCCCTCTGCCTCGAGTTGCTTCAGCCGGCGCGACAGCAAGGTCGGCGAGGCCAGCGGGACGCCGCGCTGCAACTCCGAGAAGCGCGTGGCGCCGCCTGCGAGATCGCGCAGGATGAGCGCCGTCCAGCGCTCGCAGAAGAGCTCCGCGGCCTTGGCGACGGGACAGAACTGGCCGTAGCTCCGCATCGTCCTCCTCCTCTCAGCCGTGTCCGGTTGTAACAGCGTCGCGCGGCGACCCGATACTACACTTTGTGGACTATCGGGATGGGCCGACGGGATGGTCTCTGGCGGCCGAGCTCCACACCACACAAGGAGATCACGCCATGCACGGCGCTCTCGACACCGTCCTTGAGCATCACAAGCAGGCAGCCGCCACGTGGGACGCCGGCGGCCGCCTCTACGACGAGATCAGCTTCGGCATTTCCGATGCGCTCATGCATGCGGCGCAGCGCCTGAACCCGAGACCCGGTCAGAAGGTACTGGACGTGGCGACCGGAACAGGCTGGACGGCGCGGAACGTCGCGCGCATGGGCGCCGGCGTCACGGCCGTCGATATCTCAGGCGCGCTCCTCGCCGCCGCGAAGGAGCTGTCGGCGCACGTCCGGCCTCCGATCGATTTCCGCCAGGCCGATGCCGAAAGGCTGCCGTTCGAGGATGCGAGCTTCGACGGCGTGATCTCGACGTTCGGGGTGATGTTCGCGGCGAACCACGCGCAGGCCGCGGACGAGCTCGCGCGCATCTGCAGGCCCGGAGGCCGCCTCGCGCTCACGACCTGGGTTCCGGACGGTGCCGTCGCCGCGTTCTTCGGCGTCGTCGCAAAGCATGCCGAGGCGCCGCCGCCGGAGCAGTCGCCGCTGGCTTGGGGCGACCCTGACCACGTCAAAGAGCTTCTCGGAGCGCACTTCGACCTGACGTTCGAGCGCGGCATGAACAACGCCTATTATGACGATGTCGATGAAATTTGGGACAGGTTCGCCGGCGGCTTCGGACCAGTCAATCAACTGCTCAGCCGCTTGGACGGAGAAAAGCGTCAGGCTTTCCGGAAGGACGTCGACCACTACCACCGGAAATACCAGGCAGAGGCCGGGCTCCACGTCAAGCGCGAGTATCTCCTCGTTCTTGGCCGTCGCAAATAGCGCGGCGTCGAAGCAAGGAGCCCCGCCGGCGGCGTGACGCGAATAGCCGGCAGGCTGCGGCCTGCCGGCCGCAAGTCCGCCGTAGGTCCCGCAAGCCTCGACACGGCCGGATCGCGCGGCTATGCGATCCCGCATGCTTGTGCTTGCGTTCGATGCGTCCGGGCCGAACTGCGCTGCGGCTGTGGCCCGCCTCGGTGCCGGGGGACCGGCACTGCTTTCCCGCCACGAGGAGCGGATCGGTCGCGGCCATGCCGAGCGGCTGCCGTCCATGGTCGACGCGGCGCTCGCCGACGCCGGGGCAAGCTACGGCGACCTGCAACGCATCGCGGCGACGGTCGGCCCGGGCTCGTTCACCGGAGTGCGGGTCGGCGTTGCGTTCGCGCGCGGTCTCGCGCTGGCGCTCGACATTCCTGCGATCGGCATCGGCACGCTCGAGGCGCTCGCCCACCCGCATGCCCGATCGGGCGAGGGAACGCTTGCCGCCGTTCTCGACGCAAGGCGGGGCGAGGTCTACGCGCTCGTCCGCGACGTTGCCTCGGGCCGCACGCTGCTGGAGCCAACCGCGCTTCCGGTCGGTGATCTCGCGCTCCGGCTGAGCAGAGCCGCACCGCCGATCACGCTGACGGGCGGCGCCGCGCCGCTTCTTGCCGAGGCGCTTGCCGGATCGCAGGTCCGCGTCGCGGGTACGGCGGACGCGCCCGACATCGCGGATGTCATCGCTCTCGCCGCCGAGGCCCATGACAGCGGTCCGCCGCTCCCGCTTTACGCGCGCGCTGCCGACGCGAAGCCGCAGCTCGACAAAGCCCTGGCGCGGCGATGAACCGCTGGGGGCGCCCTGAGATCTCTCTCCGCCGGGCGGAGATCTCGGATTGCGACGTGCTCTCGGATATCCATTCCGGCGCGTTCAACCGCGGCTGGAGCGATGCCGAGTTCGAGTCCCTGCTCGTTCAGCCCGGCGTGCATGCGCTCCTTGCGCACTTCCGCAACCGCATCGGCCGGCAGGTCCCTGCCGGTTTCATTCTCTACCGCCTGGCGGCCGACGAAGCGGAAGTCCTCTCCATCGCCGTGACGCGCGACTGCCGCCGCCGCGGCATCGGCCGGCGGCTGATCGAGGAGGCTTTGCGCCACGTCTATCGCGAAGGGGGGCGCGACATCCACCTGGAGGTGGAGGACACGAACCTTGCCGCGATCGCCCTTTACCGCGGCGTCGAGTTCCGCGAATCCGGGCGCCGCAAGGGCTACTACGCCGAAGGACGCGAGACGCCCGGCAGCGCGCTTGTTATGCTTCGGCAACTCCGCTAGGCGGCATGCGGGAGGCCCACGTGAGCGACGAAACCCAACTCGATCTTGAGGCCGCCTGCGCCGACAAGGGCATGCGGATGACAGAGCAGCGCCGCGTGATCGCCCGCGTGCTGCAGGCCGCAGACGATCATCCGGACGTGGAGGAGCTCTATCGGCGGGCCTCCGCCGTCGACCCGAACATCTCCATCTCGACCGTCTACCGGACCGTCAAGCTGTTCGAGGATGCCGGCATCATCGAGCGGCACGATTTTCGCGACGGGCGCTCGCGCTACGAGACGCTGCCGGAGGAGCACCACGACCACCTGATCGACCTGAGGTCCGGCAAGGTGATCGAGTTCCGCAGCGAGGAGATTGAGCATATCCAGGAGCAGATCGCCCGAAAGCTCGGATACCGCCTTGTCGACCACCGCCTCGAGCTCTACGCCGTCCCGCTCGACAAGGACAGCTGAGTCCGCCGTACCGGCGATGCTCGGGCGTGTCCGCTTCCTAGGCACGGCGGTGCTCGCGGCGCTGGCTCTCGTCGCGCTTCTGCCGTTCCATCTCATAGCCGTGCGCATCGGCGGTCCCCGCTCGATGCGGGTGGCGCAGCTCTGGCAGCGCTTCGCCTGCTACCTCATCGGCATCCGCGTGAACGTCACCGGCGCGCCGGTATCGGACCGCCCGCTCCTTCTCCTCTCGAACCACAGCACCTGGCTCGACATCCCGGTGCTGGCGAGCGTGGCGCCCGTTTCCTTCATCGCCAAGAGCGAGGTGGCGACCTGGCCGGTGGTAAGCTTTCTGGCGCGCGCGCAGCGCACCGTCTTCGTCGACCGCAAGAACCGCCACGCCACCGGCGCGCACGCCGACGAGGTGGCGGGCCGCCTGTCGAAGGGCGACATCATCGTGCTTTTCGCGGAGGGCACGTCGAGCGACGGCAACCGCGTGCTGCCGTTCCGCTCCGCGCTGGTGGGGGCGGCGCAGCGCGCGATCGAAGGCGACGGGGCCGCCACCGTGCAGCCGGTGGCTGTCGCCTACCGCAGAATGCAGGGGCTGCCGCTCGGCCGGCAGCACAGGCCGCGCGTCGCCTGGTACGGCGGGACCGACCTCCTGCCGCATCTGAGGCGGGTCCTGTCGGAGGGCGGGATCGACGTGGAGGTCGTCTTCGGTCCGGCGCGGCGGCTCTCCGCGAAGGACAGCCGCAAGGCCGTGACACAGGAAGCCGGCGCGCTGGTGCGTCGCCTGGTGGCGGCGCTGAACGCCGGGCGGAACCCAAGCGAAGCTCTTGAGGGGAAAGACGGAATGATCGGCACTAGCGAGGATGGCGCTATTCCGCTAGAGGGGAAACACGAGGACGAAAGCAGCGTAGGGAAAGCCGCACCGCATTCATGAGCGAGGCGCGAAAAGTCCTGATCAAGACATACGGCTGCCAGATGAACGTCTACGACTCCGAGCGTATGGCGGACATCCTGGCGGCCGAAGGCTACAGCGCCACGGACGACGCGGCTGACGCCGACCTGATCCTCCTCAACACCTGCCACATCCGGGAGAAGGCCGCCGAGAAGGTCTACTCCGAGATCGGGCGCCTGCGCGTCCTGAAGGACACCGCGCGGGCCGCCGGCCGCGACACGAAGATCGCCGTCGCCGGCTGCGTGGCGCAGGCCGAGGGCGAGGAGATCCTGAAACGCGCGCCGGCGGTCGACGTCGTCGTCGGCCCGCAGAGCTACCACCGCCTCCCGCAGCTTCTGCGCGCCGGCAGGGCGGTGGAGACCGATTTCCCGGCCGAATCCAAATTCGACCACATGCCGGAGCCCGGAGCGCGTCATGCTCCAAGACACGTCAGCGCCTTCCTCACCGTGCAGGAGGGCTGCGACAAGTTCTGCACCTTCTGCGTGGTCCCCTACACCCGCGGCGCCGAGTACTCGCGGCCGCTGGCCGAGGTGCTGGCCGAGGCGCGGCGCCTGGCCGCGCGGGGGGTGCGCGAGATCACCCTGCTCGGCCAGAACGTCAACGCCTACCACGGCCTCGACGAGCGCGGCCGGCCGTGCTCCCTGGCCGGCCTGCTGCGCCGGCTGGCCGCCGTGCCGGGGGTGGCGCGGCT
>CAZMJQ010000477.1:0-21650 GCA_964566475.1 uncultured Propylenella sp.
AGCAGCTTGCCGGAGGAGTGCGTCTTGCCCTTGTCGTGGTCGAAGAACACGCCCGGCGAGCGATGCATCTGCGAGACGATGACGCGCTCGGTGCCGTTGATGATGAAGGTGCCGTTGTCCGTCATGAGCGGCATGTCGCCCATGTAGACGTCCTGCTCCTTGATATCCTTGACCGACTTGGCGCCGGTCTCCTGGTCGACGTCGAAGACGATCAGGCGCAGCGTCACCTTGAGCGGCGCGGCATAGGTCATGTCGCGCTGCCGGCACTCCTCCACGTCGTATTTCGGCGGATCGAACTCGTAGCTCACGAACTCCAGCATCGCCGTGCCGGCGAAGTCGGAGATCGGGAACACCGACTTGAAGACGGCCTGCAGGCCCTCGTCGCCGCGGCCGCCTTCCGGCTCCTCGACCATCAGGAACTGGTCGTACGAAGACTTCTGAACCTCGATCAGGTTCGGCATCTCCGCCGCTTCGGTTATGTGGCCGAAGAACTTACGGATACGGCGCCGGCCGGAGAAGCTCACCTTCTTCGCACTTGTTGCTCTTGCCATGAATCGTCCTCGCCAATCTGTTCGAGCGGCTGTCCGGAAGGTCGCACGACGCTTCGTGCGCCCGTCGAGGCAGCCGGTTGCCCTCGGGCCGGTGGCCCCGGACGCGGCAAACCGCGCCCGGGGATGTTCTTCAGAACGCCTACTTCAGCTCGACGGTCGCGCCGACGTCCTCGAGCTTCTTCTTGATCTCCTCGGCTTCCGCCTTGGAGACCGCTTCCTTCACGGTTCCCGGAGCGCCTTCCACGAGGTCCTTCGCCTCCTTCAGGCCGAGCCCGGTCGCTGCGCGGACTTCCTTGATGACGTTGATCTTCTTGTCGCCGATTGCGGTCAGGACGACGTCGAACTCCGTCTTCTCCTCGACCTCCTCGGCGGCTGCTCCGCCGCCGGCTGCCGCCACCGCCACGGGCGCGGCGGCCGAAACGCCCCACTTTTCCTCCAGCAGCTTGGAGAGCTCGGCGGCCTCCAGCACCGTCAGGCTGGAGAGGTCCTCCACGATTTTCGATAGATCAGCCATGATTTCGCTTCCTTGTCGGTTCGAACCGGTTTCTCAGGTCTCTCAAGATCGGCCTCAGGCCGCTTCGCCCTTGTCGGCATAGGCGGCGAACACGCGTGCAAGCTGCCCGGCTGGGGCCTGCAAGACGCCTGCGATACGGGTCGCCGGCGTCTGGATCATGCCGACGAGCTTCGCGCGCAGTTCATCGAGCGACGGCAGGGTGGCGAGCGCTTCGACACCCCTTGCATCGAGGGAGGTCTGTCCCATGGCACCGCCGAGGATGACGAGCTTCTCGTTCGTCTTGGCAAACTCGGCGGCGACCTTGGGAGCGGCGACGGGATCGTCCGAATAGGCGATGACCGTCGGCCCCTCGAACAGGCCGCTGATGTGTTCGACGTCCGTATCCTTCAAGGCGAGCTTGACGAGGCGGTTCTTGGCGACCTTGAGGCTGGCCCCCGCCTCCCGCATGCGGCCCCTCAGAGCCGTCATCTGGGCAACGTTCAGGCCGGAATAGTGGGCGACCACGACGACCCCGGTGTTGGAGAACACCTGGTTCAGCGTGGAGACCATTTCGTGCTTCTCAGCTCTATCCACTGCCTCTGTCCTCATCTGGCCCCATCGTTCCCCGATGGGGCCGTTTCGCCATGCCGCCCGGCTCCTGGAAACGGAGGACGGGCGACGGTGAGCGCCTGTCCCCCGAGCCTCCGGAGAGGCCGGGCCCTCGCTCCCATGCGGAAGCGAAGGACGAGAGGTTCGAACCGACTTCCGGGGCTCCCGCCCCAAGTTCTGTTCTCGAACCCGTCTCATGCAGGCCAAAGGCTTAGGAGCCGAAGCTCACCTGCAATCTCGGACAGGACCGGGCCGGACAGGCTTGCCTGCCAGCCCCTTTTTCCGCCCGCCGCGCCTTAGCGCCTTGGGCGAAACGCCTTGCCCGGGCTACAGCCCGGACGAATTCCGTTGGGACCCTCAGACCGCCGAAAGCGATGCGGGGTCGACACGCACGCCCGGACCCTGCGTCGAGGTCAGCGCGACACGCTTCATATAAGTTCCCTTGGCGCCGGACGGCTTCGCACGGTTCACCGCGTCCGCGAGCGCGCGGATGTTCTCCGCCAGCGCGTCCTCGGTGAAGGAGGCCTTGCCGATGCCGGCCTGCACGATGCCGGCCTTCTCCACGCGGAACTCCACCGCGCCGCCCTTCGTGTCCTTCACCGCCTGCGTCACGTCGTTGGTGACGGTGCCGACCTTGGGATTGGGCATCATGCCGCGCGGCCCGAGGATTTTCCCCAGCCGGCCCACGAGCGGCATCATGTCGGGCGTCGCGATGCAGCGGTCGAAGTTGATCTCGCCTCCCTGCACCTGCGTCACCAGTTCCTCCGCGCCGACCACGTCCGCGCCCGCGGCCTTTGCCTCGTCGGCCTTCTCGCCACGCGCGAAAACCGCCACACGCACCGAACGGCCCGTGCCGTTCGGCAGCGAGACCACGCCGCGCACCATCTGGTCGGCGTGGCGCGGGTCGACCCCGAGGTTGAGCGCCACCTCGATCGTCTCGTCGAACTTCGCGACCGCGCGCTCCTTCACCATGCGAATGGCGTCATCCAGCGGATAGAGCTTGTCGCGGTCGATGCCGTCGCGGACCTTGCGAATGCGCTTTGCCACCTTTGTCATCGTCTAGCCCACCACCTGCAGGCCCATGGAGCGGGCCGAGCCTTCGACCATGCGCATGGCCGCCTCGACGTCCTGCGCGTTCAGATCCTTCATCTTCGCTTCGGCGATCTGCTGCACCTGCTTGCGCCTCACCGAGCCCGCCGACGTGCGGCCCGGCGCCTGACCGCCCTTCTGCAGGCCCGCCGCCTTCTTGAGGAAATGCGACACCGGCGGCGACTTCATCTCGAAGGTGAAGCTGCGGTCGGCGTATATCGTCATCACCACCGGGATCGGCGCGCCCTTCTCCAGATCCTGCGACGCGGCGTTGAACGCCTTGCAGAACTCCATGATGTTGACGCCGCGCTGGCCGAGCGCCGGCCCGATGGGCGGCGACGGATTGGCGGCTCCCGCGGGCACCTGCAGCTTCAGGTAGCCCTGAATCTTCTTTGCCATGACGCACTCCGTTTCGTGCCGGCCTTGCGGGCCCGGCGTTGGGGTGTTCGTGGTCCGGCCCGGATGCCGCCCGATGGCGCGGGCAGCGGGCCTTCCACGACGCGGTCAGACCTTCTCGACCTGGCCGTATTCGAGTTCGACAGGCGTCGCCCGGCCGAAGATGGACACCGCCACCTTCAACCGCGCCCGCTCTTCGTCCACTTCCTCCACGTTGCCTTCGAACGAGGCGAACGGGCCGTCGGCGACGCGGATGCGCTCGCCGATCTCGAAGCTCACCGACGGCTTGGGCCGCTCCACGCCCTCCTGGACCTGCGCCATGATGCGCTCGGCCTCGGAGTCGGGGATGGGGGCCGGCCGGTTGTCGGCGCCCAGGAAACCCGTGACCTTCGGCGTGTTCTTGATCAGGTGATACGCGTCGTCGGTCATGTCCATCTTCACCAGCACGTAGCCGGGGAAGAACTTCCGCTCCGAGTCGACCTTGCGGCCGCGGCGCATCTCCACGACCTTCTCGGTCGGCACGAGGATATCGTCGATGAGGTCGGCGAGCCCCGCGGCTGCCGCCTTCTCACGAATGGAGTCCGCCACCTTCTTCTCGAAGTTGGAATAGGCATGGACAATGTACCAGCGCTTCGCCATCCAGAGTTCCGCTGCTTCTTCGTCCGGCGTCAGCCGGGAGTGCCGAGCAGGAGGCCGATGCCCCAGCTCATGATCTGGTCGGCGACGAAAAAGAAGATCGTCGCCAGGAACACCATGACGAACACCATCAACGTCGTGATCGCAGTTTCGCGCCGCGTCGGCCACGTGACCTTGGCCGCCTCGGTGCGCACCTGCTGAATAAACTGAAACGGGTTTGTTCTAGCCATACCGCGAATTTGAAGGCGCGCGAATGGGTTCGCGCGCCTTCACGCTCCCTTATCTAAGCAAATTTCACCCGCCGCGCAAGGCCCTTAGCGCGCGGTTTTTCACCTTTCCGGGAGCCGGGAAACTGGGCCTGACCCCGGCTGCCTCCACCAAAAATCGCCGGCTGGCAGGGGCAGAGGGGCTCGAACCCCCGACCTACGGTTTTGGAGACCGTCGCTCTACCAACTGAGCTATACCCCTATCCGGATGCCGGATGACACACGTCAGATAGCGACGATTGCGGCGTCTGTCATCTGCCATCTGCCCCCGGAACTGGAGCGGGTAGCGGGAATCGAACCCGCATATTCAGCTTGGAAGGCTGCTGCTCTACCATTGAGCTATACCCGCATCTGATGCGCTACTGCGCATCATAGATGCCGCTGGGCGAATGCGCGGCCGGATCCCGACTTGAGGTACCTCTCGAACGCAAAAGCACGCGCTTCGTCTGAGAAAGCAACATACGCTTTCGAAGACCAAGGCAGGTGCTTGGCTGTGTGTGTCACCTCACCGGCGTTATGTCTCGCCAGACGGTCTCCCATGTCTCCCGTTATCCCAACATAATAATGTTCGTCCGAGCCGACACTTTGAAGGATGTAGACATACTTCATCGACCCCTCTCAGCTCGGCCCGCCTCCGTTGCTTCGCAACTTCGGCGCGGCAGCCTTCGCTCGCAAAGGCTTGCCGAGCCGTAGCTCGCGAAGCGAGCGAAGGCTGGTGGGGGAGGTAGGACTCGAACCTACGAAGGCTTCCGCCAGCGGATTTACAGTCCGCCCCCTTTGCCGCTCGGGACACTCCCCCGCACCCGACGCTGCCGGTGCGACCGGGAACCGAAACCCTGAGGGCGCGGACGGTTCCGTCGGGCGCCGTATATGCGCAGGCCGCGTCGGCCTGTCAATCATTGGCCGCACCGCCCGCTCAGGGGTAGAAGCGTGAGATGGCGAGGCACCGTCAGAAGCGGAGCGGAGGAGCGGACCGCAGCGGCGGCGGCGGCCCGGCCGTCATCTATGGCTGGCACAGCGCGCTCGCCGCGCTTTCCAACCCGCGCCGCTCCGTCCGCCGCATCCTGGCGACACGGAACGCGCTCGCCCGGCTGGCGGAGCACGGCGTCGCAGACCTCCCGGAGCCGGTGGAGGCGCGCGAGATCGAGCGCGCGGCGGGCGAAGGCGCCGTGCACCAGGGAATCGCCGTCCTCGCGGACCCCCTCCCCGAGCTCGACCTCTCCGACCTCGCCGGCGCCAGGCTCGTCGTCGTCCTCGACCAGGTGACCGACCCGCACAATGTCGGCGCCATCATCCGCACCGCGGCCGCCTTCGGCGCCGCGGCCGTCGTCCTGACCGAGCGGCACGGGCCGGCCGAGTCCGGCGTGCTCGCCAAGGCCGCCTCGGGTGGGCTGGAGCATGTGGCGCTGGTCCGTGTGAAGAACCTTGCGCGCGCTCTCGACGCGCTCGCCGATTTGGGGTTCCAGCGCCTCGGCCTCGACAGCGCCCATGCCGAGCCGCTCGCACCCGCTCCTCCGGCTGAGAAGACCGCCATCGTGCTCGGCGCCGAAGGAAGGGGCCTGCGTCGGCTGACGCGTGAGAAATGCGACCGGCTGGTGCGGCTGGACGTTACCGGCCCCATTTCCAGCCTCAACGTGTCGAACGCGGCCGCGCTGGCCCTCTACGTGCTGACGCGCCGACCGGCGGGCCCGGCCTGACCCCGCGCCGGAGAGCTTAGCCGCGCCAGTGTCCTTAACGCCATGGCAACCATAATGGGCCCAGGCTCGGCGGGTCGAACACGAGGACGGCCGAGGAGGTCGGTTCCGAAAAATGTCCAACCCGCCCCGTGAGGAAAGACGGCTCGTCGCCATCCGCTCCGTGAGCCTGGAAGACATCGTGCTGGAGCGCCATACCTGGTGGCGGCGGCTCATGCGGCAGAAAAGGCTGCTCATCGGCGTCGTCAGCCTGCTCGGCCTGACGGCTGCCGCCGGGAGCGCCGCCTATCACGTCCTGAGCGGCAGCGGCACCCCCGGAGAGAACGGCCCGCTCGTCGTCGGCGCGGTCGCACCGGCGCACACCGGCTCGCTTCCCCCAAGCCCCGGCACCCTGCCGAAGCCGCGCCCAAACGTCGCTGCCCCGGAAATCGCCGCGCCGGCCGCGCCCGACGCGCCGGAGGCGGTCGCCGCGCCGGAGCCGGTCCGGATGGCGCGGGTCCCGCGTCCGCGGCCCGACGAGCCGATCGTCACGGGCAGCATCGCCCCGTCCCGGGACGCCTCCCCTCACCCGCGCGGGCCGCGCTACGCGGCGCACCCCCGGCAGCGGCAGGTCGCGCGCGCGCAGGACCCCTGCCGCAGGCTTCAGGCCATGACGGCGCATCTTCCCGTGACCGTCTACTGCCCGGAGGACCGCCGCCACTACCGCCCGCCGCCGCACGCCCGCTACGTGCCCGGCCCGCCCTACGTCCGCTGGTGACGCGACCGGCGAGCAGTCGCTCGCAAGCGTCGCCTGCTCAGGGGCAGCGCCCACTCCGGGCGCAATAGCCATAGTACTGCGCGTCGTGCGGCAACGGCGGCCCGCTCCGGATGAGCGGCGGAACCGCCTCCGGCCTCACAACGCGCGGCCGCTCCGCCTCATTGCGGTCCGCCCGCGGCTCGGGACGGAAGCCGTACTGCAGCCCCGAATAGGGCTGATAGGAGCGTATATCCGGCCGCACCGGCGCCGCGCTCCCCGGCACGCGGATCCCGTCCGCCGCCGCTGGCCCTCCGGCCGCAAGCAGAATCGCAGACGCAATGAGAGCCCGCGCCCACCGCGCGCCAAGCGCCACCCGCCCTGCCCTGTCGATCTTCGACATCCGCTGCACCATATTGCGGGCGCCCATTCACGCTGAATTGCGGGGGCCGTCGATGCCGACCGAAACGCGCGCCGGGGTGCTCCTTGTCGGGAGCGTACGTTCCCTGTTGCTCCGTCCCGCCCACGCTGGACACCGCCGCCGCGCTGACGTAACGCGAAAGAGATAGGCCGGCTTAGCTCAGTTGGTAGAGCACCTGATTTGTAATCAGGGGGTCGGGGGTTCGAGTCCCTCAGCCGGCACCACTCAAATCAATAACATAGATGCCGAACGCCGCGACGAAAAATAGCATCGAGACGCACCGGGGCAACACCGCACTATCAGCGTGCCGTTCCACGGAGCTCAATTCGTCCCTCGATAGCCCCATCTGACAAGGCCCTTCGCTCAAAAGTCGGAGTATTTGTCCCGCCCGCCCTTCGGGCTGAGAATGTCTTCAGAGCTTCCGCGCTGCTCTGCTTTGCGTCGGCAGCCAGGGCTTGGCAGGGAGGATAAGCAACGGCTCGATTACCCTCCACGAGGTACGGATATGTATCGGTCAGCGGACGAAGATCTAAACAGCGATCCGATTGCAGGAGGCACGTCAGTCTTTGCAGCTGTATAGCCGTCCCTTCAGGAACGTAGTCGGCCCGTTCGGCACCCGCCGTTTCCCAATCCACAGATGCATAATAGACAGGCCAGCCCCCGAGTGGGCTAAACCTCGTTGCCAGCCTCGGCACATTCGGCCGAGTTTCGAATACCGAATCAATTAGGTCGTCTGGCGACTGAACAGGAGGCTCTTCTAGCGTCGAAAGAACTTCGTCGATGTCCGGCTCCGCTTGTTCAAGCGCCTGTAACGCAGCCCGAAGCCTCCGCACGTTCGCCAGGCGACAGACGCGTTCGGAGATTTGGATAGGCCCGGCGGCGATCGACATTACCGACCATTGAGAAAGTCGACGAAGGCTTGCGCCCTCGCGAGATTCAAAAAAGACCCTTCGGTTAACAGATCGAGGATGCTGCCGCCCTCGAGATGCGGCTGTGCTTTCCGAATCCACTGGCGCTCAGTCTCGCTGTTCGAGAACAGGCTGTAGATGCCCTCGTAGAGCCTTATGAAAAGCGCCGCGCGATCCTGCGCGTCACGCGAACGGAGGACCGTTCTCCCGACGCGAAGGAGCGCTACGAACTCAGGAGACCGCTCCCCTAGGATCGATGCTCCGACCTGATCATCAATTTTCCAACGATCAAAGATGGCAAGTGCCGTCTTTACCGGCGCTGCAATTCGCGCCGGGGACCGCGGAGCCGTCGGCTGATTCCCCCAGACACCGGCCTCGGCATCCCTGGCTGCCAGCCCAGTCGTTTGATCGTCCGCCTGGAAATACCCCTTCGCCGACAGCATGCGCTTAACAGAAGCGTAGGAAACAAGGGTTCCAGAAGAAGAAGGTGCTTCAACAGTGTAAGCCGGGAATGTGCGCATCCCCCCCAACGCGCTCGTCCGACGAGCCCTAACGGGAGCAAAACCGCTCGACAAACCGCCGGACGCCGGTTGCTGCGCACCCGAACCGCCCCGTTGTTGGAAATGTTGGCGAGCGAGAAGATCAAGCTGCCCTCCGAAGGAACTGGTGCGGCCATTCCCGCGGTTAGCACCAAGGGGATTATCCGCTGTCACTCATCTCCCCTTTCCTCTCCAAATCCCACTTCGCGGAACAAAGATTCCAAAACGCTGTCGATATGGTCCCTTCGCGCCTCCACAGTCGAGTACGGGCTGTCGGGCCAATAGGTTACGTCAAGCCTGACAAAGAGGTGATCGACCTCCTTGTTAAGGGACGGCTCAAACAGAAACCGAGCTCCCCATCTTTCATCCCCCTCCTTCAACCGACCTCCCAGTATCATGTTCGCCGGCCGGGTGACATTCGAGCCGAGTTCCAATCTCGAATGCTGATTGAGAACCGAGTGAACCTTTTCAATGCCACCTTCGACTCTCATCCACGCGGCGATCGATACATCGGTTCCGGCGACCTCGGCGTTCGTGAGAATCTGACCTGCCATCTTCTCCATGTCGCCGATGCAATCTACGATGAGCTGGAGGTCCGAGTTGCTTCGAACTCCATCGAACTGCGCCCTATAGCCATCAATCCGAAATTCAATCGTCCCCACCCCTCCGAAAAGCGATAGGGATATGGCGTACTCCCCGTAGTTGTTGGCGGCGGCAACCTGGATATCGCTGGGACGCAGCGGCAGACGAGGTGAGATCACGTCATAGATCACCTTCGCGCTTTCCGGTGTCCTCCCGGGAAGATCGAAGAACGGCTGCTTGAGAGCCACTTGATAGACTACCTGCGCGCGCGTGAGTTCAGTTTGCATCGCTGGCTCCTGGCGGGCTTTCTCCCCACGCTACTACTGCGCTTCGCAATCTCTTCGCGTAGAAGTAGCTCTGCACACACCGGCCAACCACGGGAGAGACAACGCTCCTTTAACGTCGCGCTCTTTCCCCACATTTTCAAGGACTGCCCGAGGCGGCGACGGTTGCGGCACCGCCTCGGCTTCACGACAGCGCATCCCGCGCCGTCACTCGACCCGCCAGCGCAGGCGGAGAGGACGCGCCCAGAGCAGCCGATGACGAGGCGGCAACCGCTCCGGGCGCTCGCCGATAGACAGCGGCATCGAAAACGCTGCCTCCACCCAGCAACCCCTTGCTAACACAATTGCGCCATGCCTGCCGCATGAACCCCGCGGCACCCTCCGCATCCGGCCTCTCGCGGCGCGCGCTACTCGGCGGGCTCTCTTCCGCCGCCCTCGCCACGAGCGCCCTCGCCTCCCCCTCCTTCGCGCAGCTGCGGGGCGGGCTCTTCGACGCGGCGGGCAGCGGCGGCCTCGTCCCGGGCTCGCCCGACGACCAGAGCGCGGCGTTCGCCCGCGCGCTGGAGCAGGCCGGGGCAAGCAACCGCCCGCTCTTCCTGCCCCCGGGACGCTACGAGATCGCCGGGGTGGCGCTGCCCGGGGCCGCGCATCTCGTCGGCGTGCCGGGCGCGACGCATCTCGTCTTCCGCGGCGGGCGCTTCATGCTTGCCGCGCGCGGCGCCCGCAGGCTCCGGCTCGACGGCGTGACGCTCGACGGCGCCGGCCTGCCGCTCGACCCGGGCGTGCGGGCGCTGCTCGACGCCGAGGACGTGGCGGACGTGTCGATCGACGATTGCCGCGTCACGGGAAGCCGCGCCGGCGGCGTGTGGCTGCGCGAGGCGGCGGGCCGCGTGACGCGATCCGATTTCTCCTCCGTCCGCACCGTCGGCATCGACGTCGACCAGTCGCGCGGCATGGAAGTCGCCGGCAACCGCGTCTCCGATTGCGGCGACACCGGCATCCTGATCGAGCGCGATGCGGAGGGCGCCGACGATTCGATCGTCTCCGGCAACCGCGTCACAAGCATTCGCGCCGAGTCCGGCGGCAGCGGCCAGAACGGCAACGGCATCAACCTCGACAAGGCGAACGGCGTCATCGTGTCGGGCAACCGCATCGACGACTGCGCCTTCTCAGCCATCCGCTGCTATTCCTCCGACGGCGTCGCCGTCACCGGCAACATCGCGACGCGCTCCGGCGAGACGGGGCTCTACGTGGAGTTCGCCTTCGAAGGCGCGGTGGTCGCCGACAACCTGGTCGACGGCGCGACCGACGGCATCTCCTTCGCCAATTTCCTGGAGCACGGCGGGCGGCTCGCCACGTGCTCGGGCAACGTCGTGCGGCGTATCACGGGCGGGCCGCAGCGCGACGCGTCGGGGCGGCCGACGGCCGGCGCCGGCATCGCGGCGGAGGCCGACGTCGCCATCACGGGCAACGTGGTGGAGGATGCGGTGTGGGGGCTGGCGCTCGGCTGGGGCCCGCATCTCCGAGACGTGGCCGCGACGGGCAACGTGCTTCGCCGCACGCGCATCGGCATCGGCGTCTCGGTGGTGGAGGGCGCAGGGCCGGCGCTGATCTCGGGCAACCTCATCAGCGGCGCCGAAGAGGGCGCGATCCTCGGCGTGCGTTGGCACGACGTGGCGACGGGCGAACTTGTCGACCGCGCCGAGAGCTGGCCGGAGCTTACGATCACGGGCAACAGGGCGGGATAAATCTACGGAGCGTCATCCTCGGGCGAGCGCAGCTCGACCCGAGGATCCAGGGGCCGGCGCTCTGTTTCTCGGGCGTGCGCTTCCGCCTGCGCCCTGCGGGCTTCGGCGGACAGTCCCTGCGCTCGAAAGCGTCGACCAGCGTCAGCCGACGCTAGAACCCCGGCCGAAGCTCCGCCGCCTTGCTGACCAGCACCGGCCGCGCTTCTTCCTCAAGATAGCTCTGCGCCACGTCGAGGTCGTGCCAGCGGGCCTCGGATGAGAACAGCCCGAAGATGTCGCCCGAAGTGAAGGCCACGCGCTCGCGCGCCGGCTCCATCAGGGTCGGGCTGTCTCCCTCGCGCGCGATGTCGGCGTCGGAGTAGCCGAGCAGGGTCAGCACCGTCGGCATGACGGAGAAATGCGTGCGCGGCCCACCTGCCCCGGCCGCGCTGGCGAACGCTTCTTGAAGCTCCGGCTCTCCGGTCGAGACGTAGAGCGGCACCAGCGCCTCGCGCGGGTCGGGATCCTCGACAGAGCAATGCGAAAGCGCATGCGGATCAAACACCTGCCCGTGGTCGGAGGTGTAGATCAGGACGGTGTCGTCGAGCTCCGTCGCACCGAAGAAGTCCGCGAAGAAGCCGTCCACCGACCAGCGCACCGCGTTGCGATAGGAGTTGATGCGCGCCGCCTGGGTATCCTCCGCCGCGTCCGACATGACGGGCGTGAAGACACGCTCGCTCTCCGGATAGCTCTGGTCGTAGGGAAAGTGCGCACCGTTCTTGTTGGCGTAGATGAGCTTCGGCGTGTCGGTCGAGAGCTCCTCGAGCACGATATTGAGCAGCCTGCCGTCCAGCGTCTCGGCAGGGACGCCGGTGTCCATCGTGTAGAGGCGGTCGATGTCGGCCGTCTCGTCGGCGGTCATGAAGTTCTGCAGCTTGCCTGGCGTCTTGTTGAAGGCCGACTGCGCGTCGATGTAGACCGTCTCGAAGCCCGCCTGCTTGGCGTATTGCCAGATCGTCGGATTGGCCAGGATCGGCCCGCCGAGGTCGGCCGGATCGGCGACGAAGCGCAGGATCGCGTTCGAGTAGTGGCTGCACGTGCCGCCCGATGCCGCGGCGCCGAAATCGACGATGCGATCCGAGAAGCCTGCAAGCCGCGGCGTCGCGCTGTTGCCCGCAGAGAGGTCGACGTAGTCGGCGCGCACGCTCTCGTCGATGAGCACGACGATGTGCCGAACCCCCGGCTCACCGGGCTCCATGTCGACCGAGCGGCGCTCCACGATGGGCCTCGCCGCGAGCTTCGCGCCGGTGACCGCACCGACCGAGAGCGGCACGAACTGGACCGGCAGCGCCTGCGTTCCGCCCCCTTCCTTCGTCACGGTGATGGCGGCGATAGCGATGATCGGAAGCGCCGGCACGAAGGCCATCCGCGTCAGCCAGCGCCGTGCCGATGCGCTCTCGATGCGCGGGCGAAGCATGAGGATGAGGAGGGTCGCCACGAGCACCAGCGCCGGCCAGAGGAGCGCCGAGCCGTAGAAAGAAACCGCCCGCGCGGCCTCATGCCTTGCGGCCCAGAGCGAGACCACGTCGAAGACGGTGATGCCGCTGCCGCTCATCCCGAGGAATCCGACCCCGACGGCCGCGGAAACGGCGAAGACGACGGCCCAGCCGGCGCGGATCCATAACCGCTCTTGGAACGCCGCCACCAGCAGCGCCATGACGCAGACCCCCCAGACGCCGGCGTAGCCGACGAGCGTGCCCCAGCGCTGCTGCCCGACCAGCAAGTGCACCCGCTGCGCAAGCCCCTCGTTCGTGACGACGAGCAGCAGGGCGAACAGCGCGAGCCAGAGCGCAAGCAGCGCCGGCCGGTCGACGAAGCGCTGAAGGGCCCCTGGCCGCGCCGTTCTGACGGGGCGAATTTTTTGGTACATGGCAATGCCTGTGAGGTTCTTGTCAGGGGCAGTTCAGAGGAGCTGGAAGCGCTCGCTCACGGCCGCGCCCCAGATCAGTGCCGCGAGCGCAAGCCCGCAGAACACGGCGGCGGAGCCGAGATCCTTGATCAGACCGATACCGGGATGCCAGTCGGGATTGATGTGATCGGCGAGCTTCTCGATCGCCGTGTTGAGAAGCTCGATCGCCATGATGACGAGGAGCACGCCGACCATGGCGACGTACCAGGCGGCGTTGGGAGCCAGGAAGAGCCCGGCCCCAACGGCGACGGGCAGCAGGATGAGCTCCTGCCGCAGCGCCGCCTCGGTCCGCGCCGCGTGGCTGAAGCCGCGACAGGAGTTCAACATGGCAAAGTAGATCCGCATCTTTTTCTTCCTGCTAACTTGATTGTCCGGGAGTCCGCCTCTTCGAGAGAACAAGGCCGGCCGGGAGGGTCGCGACGAACATCGCGCTGAGGACCGTAAGCGTCGTCCAAGGAAACATCAGGACGGCGAAGAAGACCAGCGGCGCGGCAAGCCCGAGCCACCGTGCGCTGAAAGGCAGCGACGCCTTCCCCGAATAGACCGGCAGCCGCGAGACGCAGAGCGCGGCGACCACCAGAAGATAGACTGCAACGATCGAGGGCGGCACGGCCGCGCCGGAAACGAACCCGATCATGATCGGCAGAAGCGCCATCGCCGCGCCTGCCGGCGCCGGCACGCCGACGAAGAAATCCGGGTCGCCTGTGGGACGCGGGTCCTGCAGCTCGGCATTGAAGCGCGCAAGGCGGAATGCGACGCCCGCCACGAAACAGGTCGCGGCGAGCCATCCGGCATCGCCCAGCGTGTGCAGCCCGGCATAGTAGAGCACCAGCGCCGGCGCCACGCCGAAGCTCACGCAGTCGACGAGCGAATCGAGCTCGGCGCCGAAGATCGACGTCGCGTTCAGCCCGCGCGCCAGGCGGCCGTCGACGCCGTCAAGCGCGACCGCCACGAAGATGCACGCCGTGGCCAGTTCGACGCTTCCGTCGATGGCGGCCCGAATGGCCATCAGGCCCGAGGCGAGGCTTAGGAACGTGACCGCGTTCGGAATGACAAGGCGGAGCGAGCCGGCTGCTGAATGGGCCTCGCCGGCCCGTGTCAGGGGGTTTTGCATGCCGTCCTCCCGTCTCTGATCTCAGGTCAGAGGGCTTGCGGGGGACTATGATGACAGTTTGATGACGGGTGAAGGATAACCGGAGAACTTGATTAAAGCTGATGGTTACCGCGCGGGGCGAGCCGTCTGTCCTCCGCATGCGTCCACTTCGACGTCGCGACCCCAAGCCCCCAGATGAGGCCGATGAGCAGGAAGAAGTGACGCCAGTGATCCGTGTCGACGATCAGTCCCTCGATCGCGACTCCGACGAACGTCGAATAGGCCGCGATCAGGAAGGGCTGCCAGGGAGTCCGCTGCCACAAGGCCCATAGGCCCTGTTGAAGGGTCGCAAGAACCAGGAGGACATAGGCGAATCCTCCGATCCACCCGTACGACAGGAACGCGTTGATGTAGACGTTGTGGGGATCGACGCCGCGTTCCTTCCCGAACTGGCGAGGCCCGATGCCGTTCGGGTGCAGCCACACCTCCCGCAAGCCTTCCAGTTGCCCGGCAAAGCGGCCTTCGTGCCCCACGTCGTAATACTGCTCAAGCTTGGCCCGCTCGGCGAACATGTCGGCGACCACGCTCGTCGTCAGCGATGCCAGCACGATGCCCACGGCAACGATCGCGGAAGCGGCAAATCCGACGAAGAGAGTCGCCCGACGCTTCGCCGACCTCTCGGTCGCGAAGAGAAGCACCACCATGAGGAATGCCGAGAAGACGAAATGCGCCCATGCGCCGCGCGAAAAGCTCAGGAACAGCCCGAGCAGGATGATGATCCCCGCGGCGACGTAGGCGGCGCTGATCTTCCCGCGCAGCAGCCGCATCAGGATCAGAAGAAGCGGCAGCACAAGGAACGGCCCGAACACGTTCGGGTCCTTGAACGTCGCCTTGACGCGCCCGTTCTCCAGCATGGCCTCGGCGCCCGGGATCAGACCGAAATACCCGAGCGTCCCGGCCAGGGCGGCGAAGGCGGCGGCGAGTATGTACGCCGAGCGGAGCGCCGCGAGCCGGCGCATGACGTCGGCGGAGAACAGGCAGGCGAAGAGGATCGCTGAGATGCCCAGATACACCGTAACCACGAAGTAGATCGTCGCATCGGAATCGTGGAGGATCGGCATGACGGCGAACAGCCCGCCTATGGCCAGCGCATAGACGAGCAGGATGAGCGGCAGATGCCTGATGTGCATTGGCAGGCCGCTTCCCACGAGTCCGATCCCGAGGACCAGAACCAGAGCTTCGTAAGGCGAGGGCTCGATCATTACGAACGGGCTGCCGAGGATCGTCACGAACAGCAGCGTCACGACCCAGTGACGGGTGATCTGCCTTGAATCGGGACTGTGTCGGATAGCCCCCAAGGCGCGGCGCGCGGCGCCCACGCCGGGCGATGCAGAAGCTTCAAGCGAATGTACGCGCATACCGGGACGACTTCGAAACGGGACCGGGACTTTCTGCGGACGTAACGTAAATATTCCGGTAGCACGCCTCGGACGAAGCTCTTCCGCCTAAGTCTGGCGCGGTTAACCGGCGGCTCTGCCGTGTTCCCAGGCCTCAGTCCGGCTTCGTCCGGCCGACGCGCTCCATCCAGCGCGCCAGGGCCGAGAGCTCATCGGAGCCCTCCAGGTTGAGCCGCGCCGCGGCGCAGAGCTCCCTCAGCGTCGCGGTCACCGGCTGCGGAGGCCCGCTCCGTGCGGCCGTGGCCCGCACCCGGTCGATATCGGCGATGGCGCGCGTCAGCGAATACCCGGCGGCCGGCTTTCCCGCGCGCTACCTCGCGCCTGTCTGTGTCCAGGCGCTGTCCGAGGGGTGGCCCGGTCCTTGCTGAGCTTTGACGGAGACGGCTGTTCGGTGCAGCATCCGGGCATTGTTGGCACGGGGAGAACCATGAAACGAGCGATCGCCATTACAATCTTTTCGGGCTTCCTGCTCGCGGCCTGCCAGGGCGAGCAGGGTCCTGCCGGGCCTGCCGGACCGCAAGGCGCTGCCGGACCGCAAGGCGAAGCCGGGCCCGCCGGACCTGTCGGGCCGCAGGGCGATGCAGGGCCGGCCGGGCCGGAGGGACCCGCCGGACTGCAGGGCGAACAGGGCGCGGCCGGACCGCAGGGCGAGCAGGGGCCGGCCGGACCTCCGGGGCCGCAGGGCGAGCGTGGGGCAGCAGGACCTGCGGGGCCAGCGGGCCCGGCCGGAACGGAAGGGCCAGCGGGCCCGGCAGGCGCAGCCGGCGCCTCCGGTACCGGGCTGCGCGTCGTGACCGGCGACGCCGAGGTGAGCTGCGACGCCGGCGAGGTCATGGTCAGCGCCCTCTGCGTCGGCGCGTCGGAGCCCTATCCGCTTCAAACGGGCGAGAACGGCGCCTCCTGCGGCGACAGCGGCGCGACCGTGCGGATCGCCTGCGCACAGGAGTAGCTACGGCCTGAAGGCTGCGCCGCTCCGGGAAGGACGGCGCAGCCCGCCGGGCGCCGGACGTCAGGCGAGGAGCCGCCGCGCCTCGTCTTCGGACAGGGCGCGGGGGCGCTCGGCGGTCGTCGTGATGGCCGAAGTGCCGCCGCGCACGATCGACTCCATCACCTCCAGCACATGCAGCGCCAGCCGCCCGGAGGCGTGGTTCGACTTGCCGTTGCGCAGCGCCGCCGCCATCTCGGCCACGCCGAGCGCGCGGTAGTTCGCGATGCTTGGCTTTTCCGCCGGCCAGCGCGGCGTACGCCAGTTGGGAACGCCGAGCGGCAGCGCGTCGGAAGCGTGCGCCGCCCAGTCGGAATCGCGCTTCGTGACTTCTACCACCCCGCCGAAGAAGTTCGGGTCCGGCACGCGCATCGAGCCTTCCGTGCCGTAGAGCTCGATCGGTGGATGGCCGTGCTTCCACACGTCCCAGCTCGCCGTGAACGTGACCTGCTCGCCGCCCGCGAACTCCAGGAGCGACAGCAGCGTGGTCGGCGTCTCGACCTTGATCCGATGGCCTTTGCGCGGCCCCTCCGCGGTCACCTCGCGTTCGGGGAAGCCGGTGCTGGTGATCGCGTGAACGCGGGCGACCGGGCCGAGCAGATTGACGAGCGCGGTGATGTAGTACGGCCCCACGTCGAGCACCGGCCCGGCGCCCGGCTTGAAGAAGAACTCCGGGTCGGGATGCCAATGCTCCATGCCGTGCGACATCATGTGGGCGGAGCCGGACAGCACGCGTCCGATCGCGCCGTCGTCGAGCATGCGGCGGGCGAGCTGCCCGCCGGCGCCGAGAAACGTGTCGGGCGCGCAGCCGAGCATGAGACCGCGCGCCTCCGCCTCCTTCACGATCTGCCGCCCGAGACCGAGATCGACTGCGAGGGGCTTCTCGGAGAAGACGTGCTTCCCCGCCGACAGAGCTGCCAGCGACACGGCCGAATGCGCGCTCGGCACGGTGAGGTTGACGACGATCCCGATGTCGTCGCGGCCGAGCAGTGCATCGACGGGAAGCGCGTCGACGCCGAACGCCTCCGCCTGCGCGGCGGCGACATCGCTCCGCATGTCGGCGCAGGCGCGCACCTTGATGCCGCGATATTTCGGGATGTTGGTGAAATAGATCGTCGAGATATTTCCGCAGCCGATCAGTCCAACGCCGATCTCTTCCAAGAATGCCTCCCCTACCAGGCCGAAACGGTTTCGAACGACCGGCGGGCGAAGCGCTCGTAGTCGTTGGGATTGTCGTGCTCCAGCACCACGTACTTGACCGTGGACGCCTTGATCGCCGGCATCAGCTTCTGCCAGTCGATGGTCCCGTGCCCGACATCGGCCTGTCCCTCCTCGTCGGCATTCTCGCCCCTCGGCGCTAGGTCCTTCACGTGCAGCGCTGTCACGCGATCCTCGTACTTGCCGATCCATTCGGCGGCGTCTTGGCCGGGCCACTCGATCCATCCGATATCCGCCTGCCAGTGCAGGCCGGGCGCGGCGCCGAGGATGTGGTCGAGCGGGTAGCTCCCGTCGGGAAGCTTCTCGAACTCGAAGCTGTGGTTGTGCCAGGCAAGGCCGATGCCTTCGGCCGCGAGCGCTTCCTGGTAGCCGCCAAGCTCCTTGCCGAGCTTGTCCCAGCCCTCGGCCGGCTGCGAGCGCTCCTCGTTCGGGACCGCCGGGACGATCACCTCCACGACGCCGAAATCCTTGGCCAGCCTCACGGCCGTGCCGACGTCCTGGCGCAGCAGATCGATGCCGACATGCGCCGTCGGGGTGGCGAGCTTGTGCTTCTGCAGCGCCGCGCGCAGCGCCTCGGGCTCCTTGAAGAGCCCGCCGTAAGGCTCGACGTTGCGGTAGCCGATTTCGGCGAGCACGGCGAGCTGGCGTTCGAGCGGCGGAAACTTCCGGGCCGAATAGAGCTGGAAGGACACACGATCGGTCAGGGACACGCAAATACTCCTGCTAGAGACGGACGCCGCTTTCGGCATCGAAAAGGTTCAGGCGCTCGGGCGGGAAGACGAGCTTGAGGTCGTCGCCCACCTCGAGCGACGCCTCGCCGTCCAACCGGAGGGAGAAAGGCGCCCCTGCGATCTTCGTCCAGACGATCGTCTCGGCGCCCATCGGCTCGATCAGGTCCGCCGCGGCGGTATGAACCATGGCCCCGTTTGTGCCCATCTGGACATGCTCCGGACGGATGCCCAGCATGACCGGCTGGCCCGGCTTCGGGTCGCGGGAGAAATCGTAGCCGGAGAGCGGCTGACGAAGCTCCTTATGCTCGAACCAGGGCTCGCCCTGATCGATGGTGAACGTGCCGGTATGGAAGTTCATGGCCGGGGAGCCGACGAAGCCTGCGACGAAGCGGTTCGCCGGCTTGTGGTAGATGTTGCGCGGCACGTCGAGCTGCTGGATAACGCCGGCATGCATGACCGCGATGCGGTCGGCAAGCGTCAGCGCCTCGATCTGATCGTGCGTCACGTAGATCATCGTCGAATTGCCGAGCGCGCGATGCAGGCGCTTCAGCTCCACGCGAAGCTCGGTGCGCAAGGCGGCGTCGAGGTTGGAGAGCGGCTCGTCGAAGAGGAACACGTTGACGTCGCGCACCAGCGCCCGTCCGATCGCCACGCGCTGGCGTTGCCCGCCCGACAGCTCGGAGGGGCGGCGCTTCATCAGCGGCTCGATGTGGAGAAGCTCCGCCGCCCCCTTGATGCGGCGGGCGATCTCGTCGCGCGGCACACGCGCCATCTTCAGGCCGAAGGAGAGATTCCCCTCCACCGACATGCGCGGATAGAGCGCGTAGGACTGGAAGACCATGCCGATGCCGCGGTCCTTCGGCTCCTCCCAGGTCACGTTCTTCCCGTCGATCCAGATTTGCCCGGCGGATATGTCGAGCAGACCCGCGATCGAGTTGAGCAGAGTGGACTTCCCGCAGCCCGACGGACCGAGCAGCACGATGAACTCGCCCTCGTCGATCTCCAGGTCGAGGTTGGTCAGAACCTTGACGCTGCCGAAAGCGACGCTGAGATTGCGGATGGAGACGCTGGCCATCGCTCAGCCCTTCACCGCCCCGGCGGCGATGCCGCGGACGAAGAAGCGGCCGGAGAGGAAGTAGACGGCGAGCGGCACCGCGGCTGTCAGTATGGTCGCGGCCATGTTGACGTTGTATTCGCGCGTGCCCGTCGTCGTCGTGACGATGTTGTTGAGCTGCACCGTCATGGGCATGTTGTTTCGCCCGGCGAACACGACCCCGAACAGGAAGTCGTTCCAGATGCCGGTCGTCTGGAGGATGACCGCCACGATGGTGATCGGGACCGACATCGGCATGATGATCCGGATGAAGATGGCCCAGAAGCCGGCTCCGTCGACGCGCGCCGCCTTGAACAGCTCCTCAGGCAGAGCGGCGAAGTAGTTGCGGTAGAGCAGCGTCAGGATGGGCATGCCGAAGATCGTGTGGATCAGGATGATGCCCGGCAGCGTGGCGAACAGCCCGACCTCGCGCGTGAAGATGATGAGCGGGTAGATCACCGTCTGGTATGGCACGAAAGCCCCGAAGAGCAGCAGCCCGAAGAAGAAGCCCGCTCCCCGGAAGCGCCAGAAGGAGAGCGCGTAGCCGTTCAGCGCCGCCGCGACGATGGAGATCGCCACGCTCGGCACCGTAATCTTCACCGAGTTCCAGAAGCCCGGGCTTATCCCCTCGCAGATGCGTCCCGTGCAGGCGGTGGTCCAGGCCTTCACCCACGGCTCGAACGTGAAGTCGCGCGGCCAGTTGAAGAGGTCGCCCTGACGGATCTCCGGCAGGGTCTTCAGCGAGGTGACGATCATCACCCAGAGCGGCGCAAGGAAGAAAAGCGCCGAGACCACCAGGAACGCGTAGACGCCGATGCGTGCGATCGACAGGCGCTTCGGCCGCGGGCCATGAGGGCCGACCGCGGCGACGCTGCCCGCCGGGAGCTCCAGGCCTGACGTGACCGCCGCGTTTGTCATGTGACCTGCAAGGCCTCGATCCGGCGGCGGCGCGCGGCGCGCCAGTCGTAGATCCACTTCGCGCCGACGACCGCGAGGACGGGGATGAGCATCATCGTCGCCGCCGCCATGCCGAGCGCCACGTTCTGGCGGTGCTGGATGTGCTCGATGACGAACACCGCCGGCATCTGCGTCGCGATGCCGGGCCCGCCCTGCGTCATGCCGATCACGAGGTCGTAGACGCGGACCACGCTGGTTGCCTGCAGCACGAGCGCGGTGACGATGGAGCCCTGCAGCATGGGAAGCGCGATGAAGACATACGTGCGCCAGACGGGGATGCCGTCCACCCTGGCCGCCTTCCATATCTCAGCATCTATGCCGCGGAGGCCGGCCAGCATGATCGCCATCGTCACGCCGACCCCGTGCCAGACGCCCCCGAGGACGAGGCCGTAGATCGCCGTCGAGCTGTCGACCAGGAGCGCCAGATCGATGTTCTCGAACCCCAGCTTCCGCAGCACGGAGTTCACGCCCAGTGCCGGGTCCAGCATCCATTGCCAGATGAGCCCGGTCACGATCAGCGACATCGCGAAGGGATAGAGGAAGATCGTCCGGAACGCGTCCTCGTTCCTGATGCGCTGGTCGATGAACACCGCAAGCAGGTACCCGAAGGTCATCTGGAACACGATGATTCCGGCCCCGAAGACCCAGATGTTCTCGACCGAGACGAGCCACCGCTCCGTGTTCCACAGCCGCTCGTAGCTCTCGGTGCCGACGAAGTTGAACTTTGGAAAGAGTCGCGAGTCGGTGAACGACAGCGCGATGGAATAGGCGATGCCGATAATGTAGACGCCGACGCCGACCGAGATCATCGGCATTGCTCCGATGATCGGCATGATCGTGTTCACGAGCCTGCGACGCTGCGCCATGAGCGGCTCCCGGCGTTCTTTCCGGCCCAGGAAAACGTCCGTCGGCCGGTTCAGCTTATCGGCCCGGCGGCTCTCCCGCAAAGGGCGACGCGCGAAGATCGCGCCGCCCTTCTCTTCTTGCCTTGCCGCGTCAGTCGGCGTTCTCGATGATGTTCGCGTAACGCTCCTGCGCGTCGTCGACGCTCAGGTCGGGGTTCGTGATGAACTCCGCGAACAGGTCGTTCAGCTGGCCCGTGCCGTCTTCCGTCAGGTACTTGTTGACGGCCTTCACGACCCGGTCCGGGTTCTTCAGGATCTCCAGGCCTTTCTGCATGCACGCGTCGGCGGCCGACATATCGATGTCGCCGCGGACC
>CAZMJQ010000478.1:0-3058 GCA_964566475.1 uncultured Propylenella sp.
GAGGCGACGATCTCGCTCGACTATTACGGCGACAGCGTCATCAACTCGGTCTTCGACATCGGATTCATGGTCGCCGGCTTCTTCCTGGCGGCGCGGCTGCCGGTCTGGCTGACGGTCGTCATCGCGCTGCTGATGGAGCTCTTCGTCGGCTGGGCCGTCCGCGACAACCTCACGCTCAACGTGATCATGCTCCTCTGGCCGCTTCAGGCGATCCGCGACTGGCAGGCCGGCGGCTAGGCATGCGATCGGCGCGCCAAGACGGCGCGCCGTGTCGGTCGGATGTCCACGCTTCTCTATGAGAGCGCCGACTTCAGGGCCCGCCGAATCCGGCCCCTGCGGGCGGCGGGCTTGCTCGCCTTAGCGGCGGGAGCGGCCATCCGCCTGGGGGCGCTGCCGATCTCCTCTGCGGCGCGGAGCCAATGGTCCCAGTCGCGGCCGTGCGGCCGGCCTTCCTCCTCCCAGATCGCGTAGGCGCGCTCTCGGATCACTACTTCCTGGTTTGCTTGCATCTCACGTCCTCCGATGCCGGCAGAGAGGCCTCCTGCCGGCGAGACTCACCGCCGGATTCTCTCCATCGGGGCCGCTTAACAAACCCTTTACGGCCGCACCCCCGGCAGCCAAGCATCTGAGCAGGCTAAGAATTTTCGGAAGACCGACGGCGGAAACGGGTCGAATGCTTGCGCGCGAAGCGCGACCGCTCCATTTTCGTGACCAGGAGGATCGCCATGGCGAGGCACTTTCCGGATATCGAAATCCTGGGGCCGGAGGACGCGGCCGAGAAGGAGGCGCGGGTGCGCGCCCGCTTCTGGCCGACCGTCAAGAAGGCGCTTCGCAGCATCCCCTTCATCGACGAGGTCGTGGCCGCCTATTATGCCATGCTCGACCCGGCGACTCCGACCGGCGCGCGTCTGACGCTGATCGCCGCGCTCGCCTATTTCGTCGCGCCGTTCGATTTCATCCCCGATTTCATCTTCGGCCTGGGCTTCGTCGACGATGCCTCGGTGCTGGCCGCCGCGATCGCGGCGGTCCGCAGCTCCATCAAGGCCGAGCACCGGGAGGCGGCGCGGCGGGCCATGGCGGATGCTGCCGAGGCGGATTGACCGCAGGCGGCAGCCACAGTCTTGCCTATTTTATTGGAAGAATTGCGGAAGTTCCGCCTGCCCGGGGTTGATGGCGCGCGGCCGTTGACGCTTTGGTAACCAAAGCGAGCAAATCTGCGGCGCGACGAACGAAGACCGTCGGGCCGACGGAATCCGCTATTCAGAGCGAGCCCGCATGACGAACAATTCCAGACCTGCGACCATGATGCAAAGCAGACTTCTCATAGCCGCGGCGCTTGCCGCCGCCACCGTAACGGGGGCGATGGCGCAAGGCGCTGCGAAGCCGACGCTGGTCGGCACGTTCAGCGACTGGACCATGTGGTCCTACGAAGGCAACTACGGCGATAGCGAGGGCAAAGTCTGCTACATCTACTCCGAGCCGAGCAGGATGACGCCCGACAGGCTCGACCACGGCCGCGTCAGCTTCTCTGTCACCACGGTGCCGGCGGACGACACCCAGACCGAGGCGAACTTCATTGCCGGCTACCAGCTGCAGGAGCAGTCCAGGGTGACGGTGGAGATCGGCGGCAGGGAGTTCACCATGTTCACCGAGGGCGACAGCGCCTGGCTGGTAAACAAGGAGGACGAGGCGGAGCTTCTGGCGGCGATGCGCGGCGGCTCCAGCATGGTCGTGAAGGCCAAGTCGCGGCGCGGCAACGACACGACCTACGCCTACTCGCTTTCCGGCGTGACGGCCGCCTCCGACAAGATGAAGGCCGACTGCCAGTAGCGGACCGGCCTTCCCGCACCTATCTCGCAACGACCGCGGACCGCCCTGTGCGGTCCGTTTTCTTTGCGTCCCGGAGCCGTGCTAGAACCCTCGACATGACCGCAGCCCTGCTGATCGAGCCGGTAGCTCCCGTCGCGCCCGGCGCTGCGCCTGAGGCGCCGTCGCTGATCGGCCTCTCGCGCGCGGCGCTGGGCGAGGCGCTGCGCGGCGCCGGCGTGCCCGACAGCCATGTCCGCATGCGCACCAGCCAGCTCTGGCACTGGCTCTACCTGCGCGGCGTCACCGACTTCTCCGCCATGTCGAACGTGTCGAAGGGCCTGCGGCAGGCGCTTGCCGAGCGCTTCACGCTGAGGCGGCCGGACATCGTGTCGGAGCAGGTGTCGCAGGACGGCACGCGCAAGTGGCTGCTGCGCTTTCCGCCGCGTGGGGCCGGACGTCCTGTCGAGGCGGAGACCGTCTACATCCCCGAGGAAGGCCGCGGCACGCTCTGCGTCTCCAGCCAGGTCGGCTGCACGCTTACCTGCACCTTCTGCCACACCGGAACGCAGCGCCTCGTGCGTAACCTCACGTCGGAGGAGATCGTCGCGCAGATCCTGGTGGCGCGCGACCGGCTCGGCGATTTTCCTGACGCGGAGACCCCGCAGGGCGCCATCGTGCCGCGCGAAGGCCGGCTCGTCTCCAACGTCGTGATGATGGGCATGGGCGAGCCGCTCTACAATTTCGACAACGTCAAGGAAGCACTTCTCATCGCCGCCGACGGCGAGGGGATCGCGCTGTCGAAGCGGCGCATCACGCTCTCCACCTCCGGCGTCGCGCCGATGATCCCGAGAACCGGCGCGGAGATCGGCGTCATGCTCGCCATCTCGCTGCACGCGGTGCGCGACGACCTGCGCGACGAGCTCGTGCCGATCAACAGGAAGTACCCGATCGCCGAGCTGATGGAGGCCTGCCGCGCCTATCCGGGCCTGTCGAACGCCAGGCGCATCACGTTCGAATACGTGATGCTGAAGGACGTCAACGACTCGCTCGCCGAGGCGAGGGACCTTGTGCGGCTTCTCAAAGGCATCCCCGCCAAGATCAACCTGATCCCGTTCAATCCCTGGCCGGGCAGCCCCTACGAATGCTCCGACTGGGAGCGGATCGAGGCGTTCGCCGACGTGGTGAACCGGGCCGGCTACGCCTCGCCCATCCGCACGCCGCGCGGCCGCGACATCTTCGCCGCCTGCGG